>CANIAV010000025.1 GCA_947465365.1 Actinomycetota bacterium
GACCGCCATCAAAATATCGGAGATGGCTTTATCGGTATCGATCCATTTAAGGAGCTGCTTAAGCACCCTGCTGTTAAAAATGCACCGCTTATTTTGGAGACACCGGGTATGGAGCCAGAGCACGGTAAAGAGGTTGCCCTCCTTAAAGGTTTACGCGGATGAACGCGCGCCATCAACTGCAACTAAAACTTGCTCCGTGGGCTCTCTTAACGGTCTCAATGGCGTGGGGTGCTTCGTTTGTATTGATGAAACCTGCGATCGAGCGCCAATCAGTAAATAGTTTTCTGGCAACTCGCTTCTTTATCGCAGTCTTGGCGATGGTTGTACTCCGGCCGAGCGTTCTCAAGAAATTAAACCGTGACTTAGTTTTAAAGGGATCTATTGCCGGACTCTTCTTAGGTTCTGGTTACATCTTTCAAACATTGGGACTGGCTCGAACCGGAGCTGCAATAACTGGATTTGTTACCGGACTCTACGTAGTACTAACTCCACTAATTGCAGCGCTCTTCCTTAAGGAGCGAATTACGGCATTCACCTGGTTCTGCGTAGTTCTCGCGACCGTCGGATTAGCTTTGTTATCACTGCGGGGTTGGTCAGTCGGAGTTGGTGAAGCCTTGGTATTTTTAAGCGCAATAGCTTTTGCCGCGCACATTGTGGCGTTAAGCAAGTGGAGTTTTGGTTTAGATACCTACGCGCTCACAATTGTTCAGCTAACAATTTGTGGAGTAATCACAGGCGCCATTGCACTTGGCCAAGGTTATGAAAAGCCGACTGATGCCGGCGTCTGGGGCGTTGTTATTTTTACATCCATTATCTGTACTGCGATTGCCTTTATCGTTCAGACTTGGTCACAAGCACATATGACATCAACCAAGGTGGCGGTTATCTTGACTATGGAAGTTGTCTTTGCTGCTCTCTTTGCAGTCGTCTTTGGCGGGGAATCTCTGACTTTGCAGGTTTCCCTCGGTGGCGTCATGGTCGTATTAGCTATGTATTTGATCGTAATGAAAGAAGCATGAGAGGCTAACGCTATGACTTCACCGATTGATTTACGTTCCGATACCGTTACTCGCCCATCACAAGCGATGCGTGAGGCAATGGCGCAATCTCCCGTCGGTGATGATGTCTATGGCGATGACCCAACCGTTAATGCCCTTGAAGAACGAGTCGCGGCAATGTTTGGCAAAGAATCTGGCGTCTTTACTCCTACCGGCTCACTAGCTAATCAACTTGCCATTCGCATGCTGGTGGCACCGGGTGAAGAACTCTTAGCTGAAACTAATTCGCATATCGTGCGCGCAGAGCTCGGCGCGGCAGCCGTCTTTAGCGGAATCACAACACGTACCTGGCCGGCGAAAAATGGTCTGCTTGTAGCAAAAGACGCCCTAGAAATAGCCCGCCCAAATTCAGGTCCGTATTTAGTATCAACAACTGCAATCGCAGTTGAAAACACCCATAACTTCGGTGGCGGAACTGTGCAACCACTAGATGAGATTAAAGCGCTACGTAAAGGTGCCGATGAATTAGGTCTAGCCCTTCATTTAGATGGCGCTCGTATTTGGAATGCTCATGTAGCAAGTGGCGTAGCGCTAAATGAATACGGAAAATACTTCGACACCATCAGCGTCTGTCTATCTAAAGGCTTAGGTGCACCAATCGGTTCAATCATGCTTGGTAAGAAGGATTTGGTATCTAAAGCGCGGGTGTGGCGCAAGCGTTACGGCGCTGGCATGCGCCAAGTTGGGCTATTGGCCGGGGCGGCACATTACGCACTTGATAACAATATTGCTCGTCTTGCAGAAGATCACCGCCGCGCAAAGCAACTTGCAGTTGCAATTGCGGCAATTGATAAATCATTTGTAGACCCAGCAACAGTTGAAACAAATATTGTGGGCCTTGATTTAGCTAGCGCGCCATACACCGCGGCCGAATTGGCTGCTCGTTGTCGTGAAGCTGGACTTTGGATCAGCGCTCTTGGTCCAAAATATGCGCGCCTGGTTACTCATTTAGATTTCGATGACGAACAAGGCGCTAGCGCGATTGAAATATTAAAGCGCGCCCTCGTGGTGTAGTAACCACTCTTTCTTATTTAAACCATAGGCGTAATTACCGAGCGCTCCGCCGGTTTTAACAATGCGATGGCATGGCACAACTAAGGCAATTGCATTCTTGGCACAAGCAGATCCGGCCGCACGCACAGCAGCCGCAGATCCCGCACGATCTGCTAGATCTGCATAGGAGAGAGTTTTACCAGCTTTAACTTTACGCATCGCCTTCCATGCATCTTGTGAAAATTGCGCACCAGGTTGGCGTACTGAAATTCCATTAATTGCTTCAATATCGCCTGCGAAGTAATCACTTAGTAAATCTGAAATTACCTCAATTTTAGATACTTCCTTAAAACCTCTTACATAATCTGCTTCGTCGAGGCCTTCTTTCAAAGCCTTAGCGCTGGAGAGATTTAAGCCCAACAGAATTTGATCAGCAGCAATTAAATTAATGACCCCGATAGGAGATTTAAATTGGGAAATCTGCAGTGGCACATTCGCTAAATTAGCGATCGCGCAGCATTTCGGCAACTAAAAATGCAAGTTCTAGGGATTGCGAGTGGTTAAGACGGGGGTCGCAGGCGCTTTCGTAACGTGTGGCTAAATCAGTTTCGGAGATCTGTTCTCCTCCGCCAAGACATTCAGTAACATCGTCTCCAGTTAATTCGATATGAATTCCGCCTGGATGCGTACCTAAGCCCTTGTGAACTTCGAAGAAGCCCTTTACCTCATCCATAACATCATCAAAGCGGCGGGTCTTGTAGCCAGTTGCTGCTTCGAAGGTATTGCCGTGCATTGGATCGCAGACCCACAGCACTTGCGCACCTGATTTTGTAACTCCATCGACGAGCGCAGGAAGGGCTTCGCGAATCTTGCCGGCACCCATACGTGTAATAAAAGTTAAACGACCTGGTTCGCGGTTTGGATCTAAGCGATCTATCAGGCGCAGTGCATCATCGACTGTGGACTTTGGTCCCAGCTTTACGCCGATTGGATTGCGAACCTTTGATGCAAAATCAATGTGTGCACCATCTAGTTGACGGGTGCGCTCACCTATCCATAAGAAGTGAGCTGAAACATCGTATGGCATTTGTGTGCGGGAATCGATGCGAGTTAACGCTTTCTCGTACTCCATAATCAAAGCTTCGTGGCTGGAGTAGAAATCAACTGATTTAAATGAATCAGGATCTACGCCGGCAGATTTCATAAAGTCGAGTGCGCGACCAATTTCGCGCGCCATTTGTTCGTAGCGATCGCCAACTGATGAATCGCGAATAAAGCCCTTGTTCCATTCGTGTACCTGACGCAGATCAGCAAATCCACCCTGGGTAAAGGCGCGAACTAAGTTAAGGGTGGCAGCTGATGTGTTGTAGACGCGGACCATCCGGTTTGGATCTGGGGTGCGTGATGCTTCATTAAATTCGAGATCATTTACTGCATCTCCGCGATAAGCCGGAAGAGTTACATCACCACGAGTTTCAAAATCATTTGAGCGAGGCTTAGCAAATTGCCCAGCCATGCGGCCGACTTTTACTACTGGCAAGCTGGAGTAATACTGCAGTACCGCAGCCATCTGCAAAATAGTTTTGATGCGATTGCGAATTGAATCTGCCGTTGCTGCGGCAAATGTTTCGGCGCAGTCGCCACCTTGTAGCCAAAATGCGCGACCTGCTGCAGCTTCTGCAACTTTAGCTTTTAGATCATCGCATTCACCAGCGAAAACAAGAGGTGGAAAAGATTTAAGTTCTGCGACTGCTTTCTTTACGGGTTCTCCGTCTACTCCACCTGGCCATAGCGGTTGTTGCGCCGCTACTAGCCCAGGCGTGAATAGGTTCTCTAATGAACTCGGGGATGAAGTAGTCATGAGGATAAGAGTAGTTTGCTTAGATAGTCTCGCGCGCGAGGATTATCCGAAGAAGATCTCTGACTCCTTGTATCGCTCAATTGGCACAGTCTTTAGCTTCTCAGTAGCGGTCGCTAGCGGAACGCGAACGATATCGGTGCCATGTAGGGCAACCATCTTGCCCCAGTCGCCTTCAGATGCAGCGGTGATTGCTTGCAATCCAAAGCGAGTAGCAAGAACACGGTCAAAGGCAGATGGAGTTCCGCCGCGTTGAATATGTCCAAGAACAGATGTGCGAGCTTCCTTACCGGTTTTAGCTTCAATCTGTTGTGCCAGCCATTCGCCGATTCCGGAGAGCTTTACGTGTCCAAAGGCATCGAGCTCTGAATCTTTAGTAATCATGTCGCCATCTTGGGGAATTGCACCTTCGGCAATAACGATGATTGGTGCATAGCTGCTCTTAAATCGTGATTCGACCCATTCGCAGACTTTATCTACAGAGAATTTAACTTCTGGAATCAAGATACAAGCGGCTCCGCCTGCGATACCTGAGTGAAGTGCGATCCAGCCAGCATGGCGGCCCATAACTTCAACAATCAGAGCACGGTGATGAGATTCAGCAGTTGTGTGTAGGCGATCAATTGCTTCCATTGCGATATTAACTGAGGTATCAAAACCAAATGTGTAATCAGTGTTATTTAGATCGTTATCAATTGTCTTTGGAACGCCGATTACCTTTACGCCAAGTGCATCTAGCTTGGTTGCAACACCGAGCGTATCTTCGCCACCGATTGCGATAAGAGCATCGATGCCTTGATCAGCTAAATTCTGCTTAATGCGTTCTACGCCGTTTTCAATCTTAAAAGGATTTGTGCGAGATGAACCCAAGATGGTTCCGCCACGAGGCAAGATGCCGCGGGTTGTCTCTAGGTTGAGCTCCATTGTGTAATTCTCAAGCGGGCCTTTCCAGCCATCGCGGAAGCCAACAAATTCGTGGCCATATTCTTTAACACCTTTACGAACTACTGCGCGAATAACCGCATTTAGACCTGGGCAATCTCCGCCACCTGTAAGGACGCCAATACGCATGAAAAGCTCCACTTCAAAAGTTATAAATTCTTAGACCTTGGTAGGACTTAAAAAGATCGAAAAAGTAGTCAACGTTGACAGGCACAGTCTAGCCTTGCCCCATGGCTAATCGAAAACTGATCGCGGGCGTGGACTCCTCAACTCAATCTTGCAAGGTGGTAATTCGCGATGCGCTCACCGGTGAGTTATTGCGAGAAGGGCGCGCTAGCCACCCAGATGGCACTGAAGTAAACCCAGCTCATTGGGTCACCGCGCTAGATGCAGCAATCATCGATGCCGGCGGTCTATCTGATGTCGAAGCGATCTCAATTGGCGGACAACAACATGGCATGGTCACCCTTGATGCAAACGGTGAAGTAATTCGCGATGCGTTGCTATGGAATGACACGCGATCGGCTCAAGCGGCAAATGATTTAAATTCTGAAATAGGTGGCCCAACTGAGATGGCAAAACAAGTTGGTTCAGTCTTAGTTGCATCTTTTACCGCAACCAAGTTGCGTTGGCTGGCAGATTCAGAGAAAGAGAACGCAGCCAAAGTTGCTGGTGTTGCCCTGCCCCACGATTGGTTATCTTGGCAATTGCAGCACGAGAAAGGTGCGGCAAAAGATTTCACCAAGTTATTTTCAGATCGTAGCGAAGCATCCGGCACTGGATATTTCGATCCAACGACTTCAACTTATCGCCGCGATATCTTGGCACTTGCGCTGCGAACAGATCGCGAAATTCATCTTCCCAAAATTATTGCCCCATCTGAATTTGGCGGAGTAACACCGGGCGGAGTAAAGATTGCACCTGGGGCCGGCGATAACGCAGGTGCAGCACTTGGTATACAAGCTCAACCTGGAGATGTTGTCGTATCACTTGGAACTAGCGGAACTGCATTTGCTGTATCTGAGACACCAACTCATGACTCATCTGGCGCCGTAGCCGGATTTGCCGATGCCACCGGTCGTTTCTTACCTCTAGTTTGCACACTTAATGCGGCACGAATTTTAGATGCGGCAACGCGCATTCTTGGCAAGACCCACGATGAAGTCGGTGCGCTGGCACTCTCTGCTAAAGCTGGCGCTAACGGTTTATCACTCTTGCCATACTTCGAAGGCGAACGCACTCCTAATCGCCCCAATGCAACGGGCGTCTTTAGCGGAATGAATTTAAATAATTCCAACCCCGCCGATATCGCACGCGCCATGGTGGAAGGCATGCTCTGTGGTTTAGTTGATGCAGTAGATGCACTTGAAAAATTGGGTGTTAATGTAAAACGCATTATCTTGATTGGTGGCGCTGCCAAGAATCCAGCAGTCTCACAGATCGCCTCTGCTTTATTTGGACGTGAAGTACTAGTTCCACCTGCTGGTGAATATGTTGCAAATGGCGCAGCTCGCCAAGCGGCATGGGCGTTACTCGGCGGAGAATCTGCACCAATCTGGGATTTAGGAAAGATCGAAAGCGTTTCCGCCGTTGCAACACCAGATGTAGTTAATCGATATCGCACCTTGCGCGATCGCACTGAAAACTGGAATTAAAGGAAGTGAAAAATGACACTTGCACCGGAAATAATTAAGCAACTGGCTGATCAAAAGGCCGCAGGTTTGCCACAAGTTTGGGAAGCGCCGATTCCAATCATTCGCGACCTAACTCAAGGGCGAGTCGCCTTCGCTGGTACACCAGAACCAATCCATGCCGTTACAAATAGATTTATTCCTGGACCAACTGCTGATCTGCCAATTCGCATTTATCGTCCTAATGAAGATCGCAACGCACCTGCGCTGGTCTTCTTTCACGGTGGTGGCTGGGTATTGAACTTCCTTGATATTTACGATGCCGCCTTACACCGTCTCGCAAATCAGAGCGGATCAGTAATCATTAGCGTTAACTATCAAAAGGCACCTGAACATCCATTCCCTGCACCATTTGATGATTGTTACGCCACTTTGCTCTGGGTTAAATCACATGCCCAAGAATTAGGAATCGATCCCGATCGCGTCGGAGTTGGTGGCGATAGCGCTGGTGGAAATTTAGCCGCTGCAGTTGCCATTAAAGCCAGAGATGAAGCGGTGTCATTGCGCTATCAATTACTTGTCTATCCATGCGTCGATCGCGACTTCACAACCAAGTCATATATTGAGTGTGCGACAGATTTTGGTTTAACAACACAGGCGATGCAATGGTTCTGGGATCAGTATCTGCAAGGCAGCCATCATGATAAAAATCCATATGCTGCACCGATGCGCGCAGATTCATTGGCCGGGGTTGCCCCTTCGATCGTGATAACTGCGCAATATGATCCATTGGTCAGTGATTCAGAAAATTACTGTGCCAAGCTAGAAAAAGATGGAGCAGAAGTCATCTACCGTGAATTTCCCGGAATGATCCATGGTTTCTTTGCCAACGTGGCAGCGACCCCTTCATCACATCTCGCCCTTGATTTTGCAGCGGGTGAGATCGCTAGTAAAACAAAAGGGGCCTAATTAACCAAGCGGTTATGGTTACTATTGGCGTCTTGCCCTGATTTATAAATAGATTTTTGAGCACTGGAGAACTTTTCACTTATGTCGCGCCGCAATCTGATTCTCTTTATCCTGGCCGGCTTTCTCTGGGGTATTCCATATCTCTTTATCCGAGTCGCAGTAGATCCTGAAACCGGCTTCTCCCCCGCGATCGTCGTCTTTATGCGCGTCTTTATAGGCGCAGTAATTTTGGTTCCCATTGCGATCTATGACAAATCATTCTTTATCGCAATTAAGGGTTGGAAATACATCGCGGTATATGCCCTATTTGAAATGGTAATTCCTTGGATTTTAATTGGCACTGCAGAACAATCAATCTCATCAGGGCTTGCAGGCTTGCTTGTTGCATCAGTGCCGATCTTTTCAACAATTATTACTTCACTTCATGGTGATAAATCAGTCTGGCATCCGAGGCGTTTATTCGGAATGGGCGTTGGATTTCTCGGAGTCTTCTTACTTGTTGGAATAGAAAGTTTTACCGGTTCCTCAGATCCAATCGCGATCTTGATGATGTTAGGTGCTTCTATTGGATATGCCTATGCCGTTATCTTTATTTCTCGCAAGCTGCCAGGTGTCTCAGGCGTTGCAATAAACGGAATTGCTATGGCAATGACGGCAGTGTTTTACTCACCGGCCCTGGTATTGCTATGGCCTGATCGACCAATTAGCCACAATGCAATTTACTCAGTGATCGCATTGGGAATTTTCTCAACCGGTATCGCATTTGCAATCTTCTTCACCGTAATGGCCGAAATTGGTCCAGCCCGCGCATCCTTAGTTACTTATATGAACACTGCATTTGCTGTTGTCTTAGGTGTTCTTATTTTGAGCGAGCCATTGACCATTGGAATTATCGTTGGGCTACCGCTGGTATTGATCGGCTCATATCTAGCAAGCCGTAAGGTCAACGCTTAAATTAGCTCTCGCCAAAACCTAAGCGCTGCAAGAGTTTAGGGTCGCGCTGCCATTCTTTAGAAACTTTCACATGCAGGCCGAGAAATATTCGTGCACCAAGTTCGCGCTCGATATCAGCTCGTGCGCGCATACCAATATCTTTCAGCCGCTCACCTTTATGGCCCAAGATAATTCCAGTTTGTGAATCACGTTCTACATGGATAGTTGCATGGATATCAAAGAAGGGGCGTGAACCTGTCTTTTCGCGCTCTGCCATCTCATCGATGGTGACCATAATTGAATGAGGAAGCTCTTCGCGGGCATCGCGCATTGCAGCTTCGCGAATGAGTTCGCA
>CANIAV010000026.1 GCA_947465365.1 Actinomycetota bacterium
AAAGTTAGGAGCGGCTAAAGCATGATGAATAAAGTTTTAGGCAGCCGCTACCAACTAGGTGAAATGATCGGCACGGGCGGAATGGCTGATGTCTACATTGCGCAAGATCAACGTTTATCGCGCGAAGTTGCGGTAAAGATTCTGCGCAGTGATTTAGCCAAAGATCCAACTTTCGTTTCGCGCTTTAGAAAAGAAGCCAAGGCTGCAGCAGGACTTAACCATCCCGGAATCGTTGCTGTTTATGACTCGGGCGAAGAACCTGCGCCGTACATTGTTATGGAGTTAGTTTCTGGACATACCTTGCGCGAGCTAATTCATAATGGCGAACGTTTACCGCTTGATCGCGCCCTTGAAATCGGCGCCGGCATTCTCGCCGCCCTTGAATATTCGCACCAACGTGGAATCGTGCACCGCGATATCAAACCCGCAAACGTGATGATCACCGATAAAGGCGATGTAAAGGTGATGGATTTTGGCATCGCCCGAGCAATGGATGATTTAGGTGCGACTTTAACTAGTACCTGGAACGTCGTCGGTACTGCGCAATATTTATCTCCCGAACAAGCACTTGGTGAAATTGCAGATGCACCGACTGATATTTACTCAGCCGGTTGCTTGTTATATGAACTTCTAACTGGTCGTCCGCCATATACCGGTGAGACTCCAGTTTCAATTGCCTATCAACATGTATCAGGTGCTCTGACTCCTGCAAGACAGTTGCAAGCTGATCTACCGGAAAGCGTAGAAGTTTTATTAACTGTTGCCCTGGCTAAGAAACCAGAAGATAGATATGTATCAGCAAGTGCGATGTTGGAAGATATAAATAAAATTCGCAGCGGCCAGAATATTTCTACCAAGGTTGCGCGTACACCTCTCGTAAGTCGACGAACTGCATTGTTTACAGGTTTAGCGGTTTTAGCTGCAGGCGCTGCAGCCATTGTTGGTCTTTCCTTGAGCGGAGGTTCAACTCCATCGCTGGGAAATGAAATCCCCAATGTAGTTGGGCTATCTGAAGCCGATGCGCGCGCACTTTTAACTGGTTACACCGTAACCATTCAACGCGCACATGATCCTCGAATTCCGCGTGATCGCGTTGCCAGCCAAATCCCACTTGCTACTACTCAAGTGAAAAAGGGATCTGCCGTTACATTAACTATCTCTGATGGTCCAGGCGATGCAATAGTTCCTGATGGCTTAGTTGGAATGTCGCTAATTGATGCCCGCACAGCACTTGCTGCTGCTGGTTTAGTTATCTCCAAAACTGAAGCTGCGCCATCGGATGAAGCGCAAGGAACTGTATTAAGTGTTCTTCCTGAACCAGGATCAACAATTACTGCAGGTTCCGGCGTTGTGTTAACGATCGCCAGCGGTGAAGTTGCAGTTCCAAATTTAATTGGAGTTGAAGCAATTCAAGCGAAAACGCTATTGATTCAAGCTGGTTTCTTAGTGCGTGAATTTAACGATTACGATGCTGCGCAAACAGTTGGTGTTGTAATTCGCCAAGCACCTGATCCTGGCACAACGCAAACTATTGGTAAGCCAGTAACGATTACTATTAATAAAGCGCCTTAATTTAAGAGCTGCGGCCAACCACTGGTGATAAACCAACGGATTTGGCGAGCGCGCCTTTATCTCCGCATTGAGTTAACCAGTTAGCCAACATTAAATGTCCATGTTCAGTTAAAACTGACTCGGGATGAAATTGCACGCCTTCAATTGGCAGACTCTTATGGCGCAGCGACATCACAACGCCAGATTCGGTTGCACCGGTAATTTCAAGTTCATCACTAACAGTGTCGCGTTCGACCGCAAGTGAGTGATAACGAGTTGCGGTAAATGGCGAAGGTAAATTTGTTAGTACACCTTTACCCTCGTGGATTACCTGCGAAGTTTTTCCATGTAATAACTCTGGGGCACGTGAAACAGTCGCACCGAAAGCCACACCAATTGCTTGATGTCCTAAACAAACTCCAAATAGTGGAATCTTATTTTCTGCGCAATATTTGATCATTTCAATACTTACGCCGGCGGCCTCGGGAGTTCCGGGCCCCGGAGAAATTAGGACTCCATCAAAGTTACTAGCTTCTTCCGCTGTGACTTCATCGTTTCGTTTTACGGTGCATTCGGCGCCAAGTTGGCCCAAGTATTGAACCAAGTTAAAGACGAATGAGTCGTAGTTATCGACTACGAGGATTTGGGCCATGGCCTAATTCTGGCAGGTGAGCGGACTTCGCTGTTTCCAGTATTGGATTTAGCCTGTAACCTTTAGCCATGCCAAAGTCGAAATTGCGTAAAAAGGTCCAAGAAAAGCACGCTCACGAAGAACTTATCCATGATGCCGAGCCACATGGCCCGCTCGAGAGCCCAAGCTGGTTAGCCCCTGTAATGGTCGCTAATTTTTTGATCGGCCTCTTCTGGATCGTCATCTTCTACGTAAGCCAGACTCGCTTCCCGATTCCAGGTATCGGTGCTTGGAACATGATTATCGGCTTTAGCTTCGTGGGGGTTGGATTCAGCCTCGCGACTAAATGGCGGTAATACTAACCCGATTCTCAGCGTTCTCTCAGGTCATGGGAGCATTCTCGAACCATGGCAACTACCGAAAGTAAGAGCTCTCACCGCATCCTTGTAGTCGACGATGAGAAAAGTATCAGCGATCTAATTGCAACCAGTCTTCGCTTTGTCGGCTTTGATGTTCGCACCGCAGCTTCCGGATCAGAGGCGTTAACTGTTGCTGAAGAATTTAAACCACAAGCCGTTGTCCTAGATGTGATGTTGCCAGATATTGATGGCTTTGAAGTCTGTCGCCAATTACGTAGTGAAGGTTTAAATATCGGCGTTCTCTTTTTAACTGCTAAAGATGGCATGGAAGATAAGGTCGCTGGCTTAACTATCGGTGGCGATGATTACATGACTAAGCCATTTAGTTTAGAAGAGCTGGTTGCGCGTTTACGGGCACTGCTGCGCCGAATCGGAGTTACAGAAATTGATACCGATGATGAAAAAATTCGTTTTGCCGATCTCGAGTTAAATGAGGCAACCCACGAAGTCCATCGCGCTGGAATATTACTTGAAATGTCACCGACTGAATTTCAGTTGCTGCGTTACTTGCTTATCAACGCCGATCGGGTTGTCTCTAAATCACAAATTCTCGATCATGTGTGGCAATACGATTTCCGCGGGGATGCCGGAATTGTTGAGACTTATATCTCTTACTTGCGCAAAAAGATAGATTCTTTTGATCCACCGCTTATTCACACCGTACGCGGAGTTGGTTATCGATTGAGATTGCCAGCCGCAAAGTAAATGAAGAGCCCGTTTTCCAGTTGGAGTTTACTCAATCGCTTAACTTTAGGCGTCGTACTCCTTTCTGCGATGGGCTTTATAGCATCTGATATCGCTGCTCAATCACTGCTTCGTTCTTACTTAACGCAACAGATGGATGCCGAGTTAACTAGCGTTGCTGGCGGTTCTTTGCCGCGCGTTGATCGCGCCGGTATCGCACACGAAGCGATTGAAGGAGAAAATGAGAGAAATCAAGAAGGCGAGGTTCAGAAAGCAGCGCCTGTAGCGCCTGCGCCTTTACAACGAGTTCCAACTTCAACTTCAGTTACTTTAATTGGTTCTGATGGCGCCGTACTGGGCCAACTCGGCGGAGATTTAAATAGCACTGAAATTAGTAGCTATTTAAAGGGAGTAACTGCAAGCAATCATGGGGATATACCTTTCACTATCGAAGCCCCTGGGTCAGATTTTCGAGTTATCGCTCGTGCACTTCCGTCTGGGCTCGGTACTTTTGTGGTTGCCCAAACTTTTGAATATATCGATAGCACGTTGCGTCGCCTGCAAGGTTTATTTATTCTCATTGGGCTAGCAATGATTTTCCTAATTGCTTTTGCTTCTCGCAAGGTGATTAAAGTTGGATTGCGCCCATTGGTTACAGTTGAAGCAACTGCGGAAAGAATCGCAGCTGGTGATTTGACCGCGCGCTTGCCTGATGTAAAGCCAAACACTGAAGTCGGACGTCTGGTAGATACTTTAAATACAATGTTAGGAAGAATTGAAGAATCTTTCGCAGCCCGTGTTGAAAGCGAAAGCAAGTTACGTCGCTTTGTTGCCGATGCATCACATGAGCTGCGCACCCCAATCACCGCAATTCGTGGCTTTGCCGAACTACATCGCCAAGGTGCAGTCACGGGCGTTGAAAATACTAAAGAGCTAATCGGACGTATTGAAGGCGAATCAAAGCGGATGGGTTCACTCGTTGAAGATTTGCTTTTACTAGCTCGCCTAGATCAATCACGCGAGATGAAGGCAGAGCCAGTTAACTTAAGTAAGTTAATTGCAGATGCCGTTGCATCTGCTCGTGCGGCAGGTCCAAACCATAAAGTTAATTTCGATAAACCAACTGAGGAGATCTACGCACTTGGCGACAACGATCGAATTCACCAAGTAGTAGCTAACTTGCTCGCTAATGCGCGTACTCACACACCAGCAGGTACAACAATTGATGTATCGATCGCCCAAAGCGAAGATGGTGTGCGTATTCGCATCGCAGATAATGGCCCTGGTCTATCTAAAGAGGACCAGGAGCGAATCTTTGAACGTTTCTACCGCGCCGATAGTTCTCGTGTTCGCCAAGATGGCGAAGGAACTGGACTTGGTTTATCAATCGTTGATGCTGTTATGCGCGCGCATGCCGGTCAAGTAAGCGTTGAATCAGAAATCGGCAAAGGCGCAGCGTTCACGCTCTTCTTTCCACTTAGCGCTTAATTACCTAGCGACTCCATCGCGCGAAGCGTTGCAATACGCTCTTCAATCGGCGGATGAGTAGAGAACATCTTAGAAACCGCTTTCCCATCAAGTGGGGACTCAATCCAGATATGGGCAACCGCATTCGATTTTTGGCGCACAATAGTTGAATCAGCGGCTAATACTTCTAGAGCTTTGCGCAAGCCTGCAGGATTGCGGGTAAATGAGACTGCAGTTGCATCAGCTAGAGATTCGCGCCGGCGTGAGATCGCGCTCTTAAGTAGCGTTGCAGCAATTGGTGCCAAGATTAAAACAACAAGAGATAGAACAAGGGCAACTGGATTGGCGTTGCTATCGCGATCGCGGCGTCCTCCCCCAAACCACATCATGCGCATTAGGAAATCGCTTAATATCGCAATTGCACCAGCGGTTGTCGCGGCAACTGCTGAAACTAATGTGTCGCGGTTGGCAACATGGGACATCTCGTGCGCGATTACACCTTGTAGTTCATCGCGATCCATAAGTTCCAAGATGCGCGTAGTGAAAGCGATTAGCGCATGTTCTGGGTCGCGGCCAGTTGCAAAGGCATTTGGTGCAGTGTCTACAACGATGGCAACTTTTGGCATCGGCAATCCGCTAGCAATTACTACTTCTTCGATGACATTAAATAGCTCTGGATTATCTTCGCGCTGAATTAACTTGGCACCAGTCATGGTGATTACCAATTTATCTGAGCCGTAATAAGAACCCCAGACGCCTATTAGAGATATACCAACGGCAAGTGGCACCATAAACGTTGATGTGCCAGCTCCAAAGTAAGTTAGCGCAGCATATGCAACAAGGCCAGTGAGTAAACCCATTGATCCCAGAAGGAAATAGGTCTTACCCTTATTAGCGCTTTGCTGCGCGCGAAAATCGTGTGTTGCCATTAGGTTTTAGAAAGTAACCTTTGGTGCATTACGTGATTGTGGATCTTCCACTTCATAGAATTCACGTTCTGATACCTTGGCAAAACCGGCAAAGAAGCTGGTGGGGATGGTTTTAACGGCAGTGTTTAGATTGCGTACATTGTCGTTATAGAACTGGCGAGAAAAAGCAACTTTATTTTCAGTAGTTGAAAGCTCTTCTTGCAGTGATAAAAAGTTAGAAGATGCTTTGAGATCTGGATACGCCTCAGCAACTGCAAGTAAGCCACGTAGCGCTTGGGTCAACATACCGTCGGCGGCGGCAACATCTGCAACGCTTGTTGCGGTGGTTGCTTTAGCGCGCGCGGTTACAACTGCATCAAAGGTGCCTTGTTCGTGCTTGGCATAACCTTTAACGGTCTCAACTAAGTTGGGGATTAAATCAGAGCGGCGCTTTAGTTGAACTTCGATCTGCGCAAATGATTCATCAACGCTTATGTTCAGGCGGATCAAGCGGTTGTATTGGGCGATAAAGAAAAGTACAAGTAAGCCGACTACGGCGAGCGCGATAATGATTTCCATAGTTACTTCAACCCCTTAAGCAAAGGTTGTATTCCTTTGCGAGTTACTTGATCTTACTCTGGTGGAAATTCATAAAGGAACGGCTGGGGGTTGGCCCACGCTGACCTTGGTAGCGAGATGCATAAATAGCTGAGCCATATGGATGCTCGGCAGGGGAAGAGAGTTTGATCAAGCAGAGCTGACCGATCTTCATCCCCGGAAATAGCTTTACTGGCAAATTGGCAACATTAGAAAGTTCCAGGGTTATATGGCCAGAAAAACCAGGATCGATAAAACCTGCAGTTGAGTGAGTTAAAAGTCCCAAGCGACCAAGGGATGATTTACCTTCTAGGCGCCCGGCGATGTCATCCGGCAAGGTAATAATTTCGTAGGTACTTGCAAGAACGAATTCACCAGGGTGCAAGATAAATGCTTCGCCATCTTCGGCGACGACCTCGCGAGTTAGCTCGGCTTGTTCGATCGATGGATCGATTACTGAATATTTATGGTTTTCAAAGACGCGGAAGAATTTATCCAGACGCACATCAACAGATGATGGCTGGATCATCGCCTCTTCAAATGGCTCAACAGCGACGCGGCCGGCGTTGATTTCGGAGCGGATATCGCGATCACTGAGTAGCACGGCGTGAGCCTATCTGACCGATCGGGAAAGTCAGGCGAATTGAGCGTAGGGGCTTGCTTAAGTTACTGGCGGGTAGCATTATTTGCCCATGAGCCATTACACCGCCAATCTGCGCGATATCGAATTCTGCCTCTTTGATCTGCTCGGCACCGAGAAGGTTTTAGGAACTTCCATCTTTAGCGAGCTCGATCGTGAAACTGCGATGGGGATGTTGGAGGAGATGAAGCGCTTAACCGAGAACGACCTTGCTGCTTCATTCGTGGAAGGCGATCGCGTTGGCGCAATTCTTGATAAATCAACCGGCAATGTAACTTTGCCGGAGAGTTTTAAGAAATCTTATAAGTCATATATTGATGGTGAATGGTGGCGCCTTGATGCGCCAGTTGATTTAGGCGGAACAAAAGTTCCAGCAGCTGTTCGTTGGGCAATTGCCGAGATGGTCCTTGGTTCAAATCCTGCAATCCATATCTATGCATCAGGTTATGCCTTTGCACATGTCGCATACATGCTTGGCACACCAGAACAGAAACAAATGGCTAAGTTAATGGTTGATCGCCATTGGGGCGCAACTATGCAATTGACTGAACCAGATGCAGGTTCAGATGTTGGCGCAGGTCGCTCAAAGGCTGTGCAGCAAGCCGATGGCACATGGCATATCACTGGCACAAAGCGTTACATCACTTCAGGTGATGCTGATTTTTATGAAAATGTAATGCACTTTGTTCTAGCTCGGCGCGAAGGTGGCGGACCAGGAACTAAGGGCCTCTCCCTATTTTTAATTCCAAAGTTTATGTTTGATCAAAAGACTGGCGATCTCGGAAAGCGCAACGGCGTTTACGTTACCTCGTTGGAAAACAAGATGGGTCTTAACGTTTCAGCAACTTGCGAGGTAAACCTTGGCGAGAAAGAACCAGCTGTTGGTTACTTACTTGGCGATGTGCACGAAGGTATTGCGCAGATGTTTAAAGTTATTGAATTTGCGCGCATGATGGTCGGTACTAAAGCAATTGCAACTTTATCTGCCGGTTATCAGCAAGCTCTTTCCTATGCCAAGGTGCGCGTCCAAGGCGGGGATATAAAGGTAATGAACGATAAAGCTAGCCCGCGTGTAACGATCATTCACCACCCAGATGTGCGTCGTTCACTGATGGTGCAAAAGTCTTATTCAGAAGGTATGCGCGCATTGGTTCTCTACACCGCATCTATTCAAGATCAAATCGAGCTTGCTAAAGCCGCTGGAGATGAAGATAAAGCCAAAGCTATGGAAGCACTTAATGATTTATTGCTGCCGGTTGTAAAAGGTTATGGCTCTGAAAAATCTTGGACCTTGCTTGGTACAGAATCGCTACAAACTTTCGGCGGTGCAGGCTTTACCCAAGATTGGCCACTTGAACAATATGTGCGCGATGCCAAGATCGATACCTTGTATGAAGGCACAACTGCAATTCAAGGACTTGATTTCTTCTTCCGCAAAGTTGTAAAAGATGGCGGCAAGGCACTTGGTTTACTTGGCAAAGAGATTCAAACCTTTGCTGAATCAGGTGGCGCACATAAGGAAGAGAAAGATGCTCTGCTTAAAGCCCTCGGTGATCTAAATGGCATGGTTGGCGTACTAGTCGGTCATGCTATGGCATCACA
>CANIAV010000027.1 GCA_947465365.1 Actinomycetota bacterium
ATTTGTGCGATAAAAGACTGCGGTATCGCCGGGGTTGGAATGGCCCATATCTTGCAGCGAGCGAATCTCGCTTTTCACAAATTCGGCTTCGTCATATTCGGATTCGGCGACATAACCAATTAACGGTGCACCTGATCCGGCATCTGACCAAAGGTTCTTTTCTTTGCGCGATTCATTTTGAGTAATAACTGCATTAGCAGCATTGAGAATATTTTGGGTAGAACGGTAATTTTGTTCTAGCAGAACAGTTGCGGCATTGGGATAATCAACTTCAAATTGCAAGATATTGCGGATCGTTGCCCCGCGGAAGCCATAGATAGATTGATCGGCATCGCCTACCACGCAGAGTTCAGCCAGTGGATAACCATCGCCTTCAGTACCAGTTAACTCTTTAACCAACATATATTGGGCATGGTTTGTATCTTGGTATTCATCTACCAAGATATGGCGAAAGCGAGATCTAAAGCGCGCCTTGGTTTCGGGAAATTGTTGCAAGACCTGAACGGTCTTCATAATTAAATCATCAAAATCAAGTGCGTTTGCTTGCTGCAAGCGCCTTTCATACATCGTATAAACATCGGCGACGATTGTTTCGAATTGATTTTGGGCAGCCGATAAATATTGATATGGGGTCTGTAATTCATTCTTAGCGTTAGAGATCAAGGTTTGAAATTGGCGCGGTGGATAGCGCTTGGCATCTAGGTTTAACGTCTCCATTACCCGCGAAATTAACTTTTGCGAATCTGCTGAATCGTAGATACTGAAGGTGCTGCTGTAACCCAGACGTTCGATCTCTTGCCGCAATAGGCGAACACAGGCCGAGTGAAAAGTTGAGACCCACATAGATTTTGCGATCGGCCCAACTAGATCTGTGACGCGATCTTTCATCTCACCGGCTGCTTTATTGGTAAAGGTGATCGCCAAGATTTCATATGGGCGCACACCGCGAGCGGCCATCAGATAAGAGATACGGCGCGTTAAAACACGGGTTTTTCCAGATCCGGCACCTGCCACAACTAATAGCGGCGCACCTTCATGGATGACAGCTTTCTGCTGCTGCGGATTAAGCCCCGCAAGTAGCGCATCTGTATCGACCATGGCGCGGAGTCTATTAGGCTTGACTGTCATGGAGCCGCTACCAAATTCTGAAATTAAACGTGTACTCGTAATCAACGCCCATCCCGATGATTCTGACTTTGGCGCATCCGGAACGATCGCCCAATGGGTTAAAGCGGGAATTGAAGTCGCTTATGTCTTCTGCACCAATGGCGATCAAGGCGGCGAAGAGTCAGGCTTTACCAAAGAGGAGATGCCAGCAATCCGCCAACGCGAACAACGCGCAGCCGGTGCCGCAGTCGGCGTAACTGATATTACATTTTTAAATTATGTAGATGGACATTTAGAACCAACTCTTGGATTGCGCAAGGATCTAGTTCGCCAAATTCGTATTAGCAAACCAGATCGTATGGTCTGCCAATCACCAGAAAGAAACTGGGATCGCATTGGTGCAAGCCACCCTGATCACTTAGCAGCAGGCGAAGCGGCGATCCAAGCGGTTTATCCAGATGCACGAAATCCATTTGCCTTTACCGATTTATTAAATGATGAAGGTCTACAACCGCATCGCGTAAAAGAAGTTTGGGTAATGGGCTTTGCCAATCCCGATCACTGGGTTGATATCACCGACACCTTTGAGCTAAAGATGAAGGCGCTCCACGCACATGCATCTCAGACTGCACATAACGCGGAGCTAGAAAATATGGTTCGCGAGTGGGGTCAGCGCAATGCCGGTATGGCAGGGTTACCTGAAGGCCGAATTGCTGAAGCTTTTAAGATCGTTAATACAAACTAAACTTTAACGAACGCTCACCGATTTAATTTCAATCGGCTGAACTGGAAAACCATCACCTGCGTAATAAGCGTTACCGGAAGTTTGATCGACTTTATAGGCGCCTACCTTTTCAATCCGCAACAACAGTGGCAGGCCAGTCTTAATCTTGCCCCAAATTGTGTAGCTGGCCGGAAGTGTTGTGTCTTTATAAACTAAAAAGAATTGGCTGCCATTGGTATTTGGGCCAGAGTTAGCCATAGCAACTGTTCCTGCTGGATAGGTAAGGATCTTATTTGCTGGAAGATTCTCATCCTTGTAACCCTTCCATGATCCAGGAGAACCATTACCTTGCGCTGAAGGATCACCACATTGCAGAACATAGAGTCCTTCAGTTGTTAAGCGATGACAGAAGGATCCATCAAAATATTTAGCGCGCGCAAGAGCTGACATATTTGTAACAGTTTGTGGGGCAGCTGGGTCCAAGGCAATTGTGATTACACCGCAATTGGTTGTAATAGTCATTGTCTTTGCCAACTTCTTATCTGGTGAAGTTGGTTGCTTAAGCGTTGCAGGTGCGTGGGCTTTGGCAGTTGGCTTTGCGCAGCCAGCAACTGTGGTTGGACGTTCAGCGGCAGATGCCGAAATAGGTAGCAAGAAAAATACAGATAGAACTGCTAATACTTTCTTCACTGTCATTCCCACTCTATTGTCCCAGGCGGTTTACTAGTCACATCCAACACAACTCGATTTACTTCGCGCACTTCATTGGTAATTCTAGTTGAGATCTTCTCTAAGGTTTCATAAGGAATACGTGACCAATCAGCGGTCATCGCATCTTCGCTAGATACCGGGCGCAGCACAATTGGGTGGCCGTAAGTTCTGCCATCGCCTTGCACGCCGACGCTGCGCACATCTGCCAACAAGACAACTGGGCATTGCCAAATCTGGCGATCAAGACCAGCTGCTTTAAGTTCTTCACGCGCAATTAAATCTGCATGGCGCAACAAATCTAAGCGCTCTTTTGTTACTTCACCGATTATGCGGATACCAAGGCCCGGACCTGGGAATGGTTGGCGCCAAACTAT
Organism: Actinomycetota bacterium; assembly: GCA_947465365.1. Lineage (GTDB taxonomy): Bacteria > Actinomycetota > Actinomycetes > Nanopelagicales > Nanopelagicaceae > Planktophila. The sequence continues at coordinate 2,917 of CANIAV010000027.1, forward strand.
TTCTTCTGGCAGTCCAAGCTCTAAACCAACTTGACGTACCTCATCTTTAAAGAGCGTGCGCAGTGGTTCTACTAAAGTAAATTTCAGATCATCAGGCAGGCCACCCACGTTGTGATGTGACTTGATATTGGCAGTTCCTGTTCCGCCGCCTGATTCCACAACATCCGGATACAAGGTGCCCTGTACTAAGAATTCAACATCGCCGCCGGCTGCGATATTGCGCGCCGCCTTTTCAAAGGAGCGGATAAATTCGCGGCCAATAATCTTTCGCTTTGTTTCAGGATCTGTAACGCCAGCAAGTGCGCTTAAGAATTGATCAACTGCATCAACCACAACTAGATCGATACCAGTTGCTGCAACAAAGTCACGTTGTACTTGCTCTGATTCTCCGCTGCGCAAAAGGCCGTGATCCACAAAGACGCAAGTTAATTGCGATCCAACTGCGCGTTGAATGATCGCTGCCGCAACTGCGGAATCGACTCCACCAGATAAACCACAGATCACGCGCTTGCTACCGATTAACGCCTTAGCTTTAGCGATCTCATTTTCAGCGATATTTCCCGTAGTCCAATCTGGCTGACAACCCGCAATGTTAATGAGCCAATTTTTAAAGATTGTTTGGCCATGTTCGGAATGTAGAACTTCTGGGTGAAATTGCACGCCCGCGATTTTTCCGGTCGCATCTTCAAATGCTGCAATCGGAGTATCTGCAGTTACCGCACAAATTGAAAAACCAGAAGGTGCTTGTGTAACCGCATCACCATGTGACATCCAAACACTTTGCACTGCAGGAAGAGTTGAGAAGATCTTTGAAGTCGATTCCGTCTTTATCTCGGTACGACCAAATTCAGATTTACCAGTCTGGCTAACTACGCCACCCAGTGCTGCTGCCATGACTTGGAATCCGTAACAAATGCCGAAGACTGGAATACCAAGTTTTAATATTTCGCCATCGAATTTAGGGGCATGATCTGCATAAACGCTAGACGGGCCGCCCGATAGGACAATTGCTGCAGGGTTCTTGGCTTTTACTTCAGCTGCGGTGATATGTGATGGAACAATTTCAGAATAAACGTTTGCTTCGCGCACGCGACGAGCGATCAGCTGCGCATATTGCGCCCCGAAATCTACTACTAGAACACCGCTCTTAGAGTTCAATCGATTAAGCCCCGTGAATAATGACTTCTACGCGCTGGAAAGATTTCACATCTGAGTATCCAGATGTTGCCATGGCGCGGCGAAGTGCGCCGAATAAGTTCATGGAACCATCTGATGTGTGTGATGGGCCGAGCAGAATCTCTTCGATTGAACCAACAGTGCCAACGTTTACACGTTCGCCACGAGGCAGCTCTTGGTGATGGGCTTCAGATCCCCAGTGCCAACCAAGTCCCGGTGCTTCAACAGCTTTAGCAAGTGGAGATCCCATCATTACTGCATCGGCACCACATGCAATTGCTTTAGCTATATCACCTGAGCGACCAACGGAACCATCCGCAATAACGTGAACATAACGTCCACCAGATTCATCTAAATATTCGCGGCGAGCGGCTGCAACTTCGGCAACTGCCGATGCCATTGGAACTTCGATACCTAAAACTTTACGAGTTGTGTGAGCGGCTCCCCCACCAAAACCAACCAATACACCAGCAGCACCTGCGCGCATTAAGTGCAATGCGCCAGTTGATGTTGCAACGCCACCAACGATTACCGGAACATCTAGCTCGTAGATAAATTTCTTTAAGTTTAGCGCTGAATCATCGTTGCCGACATGTTCTGCCGAAACTGTTGTGCCACGAATTACGAAGATATCCACGCCAGCATCGATAACCGCCTTATGTAATTCGGCAGTACGTTGTGGTGAAAGAGATGCGGCAACTGTTACACCAGCATCGCGAATAGTTTTGATACGTTCTTTGATTAATTCGGGGCGAATTGGCGCGGCATAAATTTCCTGCATACGGCGCGTGGCGTGCTTATCTGGCATAGATGCGATTTCACCGAGTGGAATACGGGGGTCGTCATAGCGAGTCCATAGACCTTCTAGGTTTAGAACACCCAGTCCGCCGAGTTTGCCAATTGCAATGGCCGTCTCAGGTGAGACAACGGAATCCATGGGAGCAGCCATCATTGGAATATCAAATTTATAAGCATCGATCTGCCAAGCAGTTGAAACATCTTCCGGGTTACGGGTACGACGGCTTGGGACAATTGCAATATCGTCGAAAGAGAAAGCTTGGCGGGCGCGTTTTCCTGGTGCGATTTCGATATCCATGACGGCCTTCCTTAGCTCTTCTTGCTGTAGTTAGGGGCATCGGCCACATGCAGCACATCATGAGGATGGCTCTCTTGTAGACCTGCTGCAGTAATTTGAATTAAACGACCTTCGCGGCGCAGAGTTTCGATATCAGGGGCTCCGGCATATCCCATTCCGCTGCGCAGCCCACCAACTAATTGGTGAACAACATCGGCTACAAGGCCGCGATAAGCAACTTTTCCTTCAATACCTTCGGGAACAAGTTTATCTTCAGATAAAACATCATCTTGCATATAACGATCTTTAGAATATGACTTCTGTTCTCCACGCGATTGCATTGCACCGAGGGAACCCATTCCGCGATAAGCCTTGTATTTAACTCCATCAATTTCAATAAGTTGTCCTGGTGACTCTTCGCAACCAGCTAAAAGTGATCCCAGCATTACTGAATTTGCACCAGCGACAATGGCTTTAACAATGTCACCGGAATATTGCAGCCCACCGTCGGCGATCAATGGAATGCCAGCTTTATTGCAAGCTTTACTAGCTTCCATGATTGCAGTGATCTGCGGAACGCCAACGCCGGCAACAACACGTGTTGTGCAGATTGAGCCCGGACCCACGCCAACTTTTACTGCATCCGCTCCTGCATTAATTAAGGCTTGCGCACCAGCACGAGTTGCTACGTTGCCACCGATAACTTCAGTTGATGGCGAAAATTTCTTAATTCGTTCAATCGCATCTAATACCGCGCGATGGTGACCGTGTGCGGTATCGACAACGACAACATCTACGCCGGCTTCGATTAAAGCCTTAGCGCGGGCAAAACCATCATCACCAACACCAACAGCAGCGCCAGCAAGTCCGACGTTCTTAACTAATTTCACGTGGGTTACTTGTTCATCAATTGGCAGGTTGCGGTGGATGATTCCGATACCGCCGGCTTTAGCCATGGCGATCGCCATCGTTGATTCCGTAACGGTATCCATGGCAGATGAGATAACTGGAACTGCGAGAGAAATATTGCGTGTCAACCAGGTTGTTGTACTTACTTCGCTAGGAACGACTTCAGAAGCATCTGGTAATAAGAGCACATCGTCGTAAGTCAGCCCGAGCATCGCGACTTTATCGTTATCGCCGCTCATGAGCCCTCCGTACTGTGGTTGAGCGCCCTAGTCTAACTTGAGAATTAGGCGCCGATCGCCTGCTTGATTTCAGAGCAAGCCAGCGCTAAATCATCTGCAAATTGGACTTCGAGGCATTGATCTCGGTCCCAGCCAGGTCCGCCAAGGATAACGCGAGGAGCCGGGCGAACTTTAGGAATCTCGCGATAGAACTTAGGGTCTCCATTTTTAGATAGTTGCGCCCACAGGAATATTGCAGGAGGTGCGCTGCGTGTGACCATGGTCGAGAGCGCTTCCATTGGAGTACGAGCGCCCATGAAGTTACATTCGATATTGGATTCCGCTAGCGCGGCATGGAGAGCATGTAGTGCAAGACAGTGCAGCTCTTCGCCGACTGATGCAAGAAGTACTGGTCGTCCATTAATTGGTTTCTTCACACCTAAAGATCGCTCCCGCAAAATTCCAGAAATGGTCTCGGAAAGTAAGTGCTCTACTTCAATGCCTTTGCCAGATTCTTCCCAGTCTTCACCGATAGCCATTAATACTGGTGCGATGACTTCCTGCCAACTATCAATTACCCCATATTTATCGAGGTCTTTTCGCAAGAGTGTCACTACAAAATTTCGATCTAAAGCATTCGCAGCTCTAATCACAGCGCTGACAACATCTTGGCGAACTTCACATTGCTTTAATATTTTCTCAACTTTGACTGGGCCCTTATGCGATAGCGCTTCGTCGGCTGCATCAGCAGGTGCCATACCTGCAGCTATTAAACGGCGCATCATCGTTAACTTCGCTACATCATCTGTGCAATATCGACGGTGCTCACCAGCTTCATGGTCACTTGGCCCGAGTCCGTAACGGCGAGCCCAGGTACGCAAGGTGGCCGGGGCAACGCCGATTCGGCGGGCCACAGCTGCGACCGTAAGGATCTCTTCCATGGGCTAATCGTGGCGGTAAGTGGCACCTCTCACCAGTTGAAAACACGCTCCAGCGGTGACGAAACGAACAACCTTTGGAGCGGTATTTACTTGAACAACCTATGGCGCGGTTGTAGGCTAAGGGCTCTAACCAGGCAAGGAGAACCACATGGCAGAACTATCACGTCTACCGCTTCCAATCGCAGATCATTGGGAATGGCAGTACGAAGGCTCATGCCGCGAACTCCCTGCCGAAATGTTCTTTCATCCAGATGGAGAACGCGGGCCACGTCGTCGCAATCGTGAAAATGCGGCAAAAGCAGTTTGTGCATCTTGCCCAGTAATCGCAGCTTGTCGCGCACATGCCCTGGCAGTGCAAGAGCCATACGGAATCTGGGGCGGTCTCTCTGAAGATGATCGCGCAGTGATTCTTAATAAGGATCTACCAACTGCATATGAAGCTTCTTAACTTTTATCCCTCCTAGTAATAAAAATCCCCTGCTAACCGATTTGGTTGGCAGGGGATTTTTTATCTAAATGATTTATTGGCTAGCTTCATGGCCACTTCCTAAAGTCAGTGGCTGTGTCCACCCGGACCATGTGAATGTCCATGTCCACCGGCTGCATCTTGTACTTCTTCTGCTGGACGCTCGTATACAACTGCTTCAGTTGTAATGAACATGGCAGCAATAGATGCGGCATTTGCAAGTGCTGAACGAGTCACCTTAACTGGATCGATTACGCCATCTTTTGCAAGATCGCCATAAACATCAGTTGCCGCATTAAAGCCTTCGTGGGCCTTAAGTGCGCGCACCTTTGCAACTACGACGTAGCCTTCAAGTCCAGCGTTTTCGGCGATCCAACGTAGTGGCTCATCGCAAGCTTTGCGAACTAAGCGAACACCGACTGCTTTATCTCCAGTAAAACCTAAGTCTCCTTCAAGAGCATCTGCTGCGTGAACAAGCGCTGCGCCGCCGCCAATAACGATGCCTTCTTCAACGGCTGCACGAGTCGCTGAAATGGCATCTTCTAGGCGGTGCTTCTTCTCTTTAAGTTCTACCTCAGTATGTGCGCCAACTTTGATTACACAAACGCCACCTGCGAGTTTGGCAACGCGCTCTTGTAGCTTTTCGCGATCCCAGTCAGAGTCAGTGTTTGCAATCTCATTGCGGATCTCAGAAACACGGTCGGCAACAGTTGCCTTATCCCCTGCGCCATCAACGATCGTTGTTGCATCCTTAGTGATAACGATGCGACGGGCCTTACCGAGATCTTCAATATTTAC
>CANIAV010000028.1 GCA_947465365.1 Actinomycetota bacterium
GGCTATAGCCGCGAAGCTGCACTTCGTTACTCGTTCTTATTGGCTTTACCTGCGGTATTCGGCAGCGGACTTTATGAATTAAAAGGTGCCCTCGGTGAAGATTCGGCAAATCAAGTATTTAGCCTTCCTGAAACGATGGTCGCAACAGTAATCGCATTTGTTATTGGCTATGCCGTAATCGCTTGGTTACTTAAATATGTGACCACCAAGAGCTTTGCCCCATTTATTTATTACCGGATCGCCTTAGGCTCTCTAGTTCTCGTGGGACTAGCATCGGGAGTCATTGGATAATGAAGAACTGGTCGGGCACGGTAACTTTTCAAGATTCTCATACACATGCTCCGGCAACGGTTGATGAGCTCGCCAAGATAGTTGCAAAAGAAGGAAAGATCCGAGCACGCGGCAGCGCCCATTGCTTTAACGCCATTGCAGATACCAGTGCGGTTTCAGTTACTTTTGAAAATATGTCGCAAGAGATTGTTATAGATAAAGATCGGGCAATCGTTACCGTTCCGGCCGGTATGAAATACGGAGAACTTGCAGTTGCACTGCATGATCGCGGTTGGGCGCTCCATAACATGGCATCGTTGCCACATATTTCAGTCGCTGGTGCCATTGCAACTGCAACGCATGGTTCTGGCGTGGGCAATGGAAATTTAGCAACCGCAGTTCGTGGACTGGAGATCGTTCTGCCTGGCGGAAATATCAAGACCGTAACTTCGCAAGATCCAGATTTTGCAGGTTTTGTAGTCGGCCTAGGTCTGGTTGGAATCGTTAGCAAAGTTGATTTAGCAATTGAGCCAACTTTCAACGTAGAACAGACGGTTTATCGCGGGATGTCACGCGAAACATATGCAGCCAACCTCGATGAAATTATGTCGCTGGCATATAGCGTCAGTTACTTCACAACTTGGGCAGCTGCTGGTGGGGGAGAAGTTTGGGCGAAGTTTCGAAGCGGTGTTAAAGCACCCGCAGGTTTATTTGAGGCTTATCCCGCAACATCTAATCGCCATCCGCTGCCAGGTTTAAATCCAGAACCTTGCACTGAACAGATGGCCGTTAGCGGACCATGGCATCTGCGTTTGCCGCATTTTAAAATGGAGTTCACCCCAAGTGCGGGCGATGAGATACAGAGTGAGTTCTTTGTCGATCGCAAAGATGCACCAGCTGCAATTGCTGCCCTAGAAAAGATTGCACCACAGATAAATGAGATCTTATGGGTTACCGAAATTAGAGCGATTGCGGCAGATAACTTATGGATGAGCCCGCATTATCAGCGCGATTCAATAGGTATTCACTTCACCTGGAAGAAAGTCGATGCCGCCTACGAGATAGTTAAAGTCGTAGAAGCCGTGCTTGCGCCATTTAAGTACCGACCACATCTCGGTAAAGTCTTTTCGGCAAGCCCAGAATATCTAAAGTCGGTTATGCCAAAGATGGATGATTTTATGAAATTAGTGCAGCAGATTGATCCAGAAAACAAGTTCGGAAATTCTTTTACAGATAACTTGCTGGGGCGTTAGATCTCAAGCTTGTAGCCAAGTCCGCGGATAGTATGAATAATCGTTGGATTTGCTGGATCTGATTCAATCTTGGCGCGCAAACGCTTGATGTGTACATCTAAAGTCTTGGTATCGCCGAAGTAATCATTACCCCATACCCGGTCTATTAATTGGCTACGGGTTAAAACGCGGCCGCTATTGCGCATCAAATACTCAAGTAACTCAAACTCTTTAAGAGGGAATGTTACAGCAATTGAATTTACAGTGATCTGATGTTTATCAAGATCCATACGAATCGGGCCAACTGCTAATTCATGGCCATCATCTGCTGGATGGGCATCAAATGAATTACGGCGCATTACCGCTTTGATGCGGGCCAGTAGTTCGCGCGATGAATATGGCTTTGTTACATAATCATCTGCGCCAAGTTCCAGGCCTACGACCTTATCGATTTCGGAATCCTTAGCAGTTAACATAATGATTGGCACTTGGGATGTAGAACGAATTACGCGACAGACTTCAGTGCCTGATACTTCAGGGATCATCAGATCCAGAAGAATTAAGTCAGGGGAGAACGAGTTAAAAGATTCGATCGCTTGGGTGCCATTGACGGCAACTTCAACTTCGTAGCTCTCCTTCTTTAAAAGATAGGCAAGGGCATCTGAAAATGAGATCTCATCTTCAACTATAAGTATTTTTGTCATCTTTCATCCTCTTTTTGAGACTGGATCGGAAGGCGAATAGAGAAGGTGCTGCCAACATTTTCGGAGCTCCATACCGAAATCTCACCACCATGTTTGGTGATGATGTGTTTAACAATAGATAACCCAAGTCCAGTGCCGCCGGTTTCACGAGAGCGTGCTGGGTCAACGCGATAGAAGCGTTCGAAGATTCTTTCTACTTCTGCCTCCGGTATCCCAATACCCTGATCAGCAACAGAGATCGTGATGATTTCATCTTGAATAGAAGTACTGATTGCAACCTTGGTTTCAGCGGGAGAATAATTGATCGCGTTCTCAATCAAGTTATGAATTGCCATAGTTAATTGATCACGGTCTCCAAGGATTATTCCATCTTCGGATTCTTGGAAAGTAAGTGTTATCTGCCGAGAGTCAGCGGTTGTGCGGCATTGATCGAGGGCTTCTTTAATAATGTCGGATGCGGAAAGCAGCTGCGCTTCTTTCAGCGGATCAGAATCCTGGACGCGAGAAAGTTGAATAATTTCTTGGACTAAATCTGTAAGGCGCTTGGCTTCGATCTGCATACGGGCAGCAAATCTTGAGACCGCTTCAGAATCATCTTTAGCGCCAAGGACTGCTTCGCTCAGTAATGAGAGAGCGCCAATCGGAGTCTTTAACTCGTGGGAAATATTTGCAACAAAGTCACGTCGCACATCATGAACGCGTTGGGCTTCACTTTCATCGCGCAATAAGACTAAAACTAATTCATTTTCGGTTAATGGAATGACGGTTACTGTTATTTCACGTTTACCTTCACCGATTGGACCACGTGCAATTTCAATAGTGCCGGTCTGTTTAATATTTGTTCTGCGAACTACGCGGATCGATGCAAGAAGTTCTTCACTTTGAATTCGACCATCGCGCAGAATTCCGAGCTGTTCGGCTTCAGGGTTGGTGAAAATGGCTACTTCGCCAGGTGCAACAACCAGGCTGGCCCCATCTAATTGATTGAGGGCGCTGACTAGCAAAATGGGTAGTTCACGCTGAACTTGAGCCTCATCTGCCTTAGCGCGGCGCCACATATCCGAACTCTATAGCCACAAAGGGCCAGTTCACCTTCCGTTCACCTAATCGTGGGGCTGCGTTAATGGGGTGCGCCTAGCGTCCGACCATGCCCTTAATTAGATCCGTATTCCAAGACGAACTAGATAGCGTTTCACAAACCCTCTTCGAGCTAAGCGTGATGGTCTCTGACTCAATGGCGAAAGCAACGCGTGCCATTAGTGAAAAAAATCTTTCACTTGCCGAAGAAGTTATTACCAACGATGAAAAAATTGACACCGTGCAACACGATTTGGATGCACGCATCATTGACATCATTGCGCGCCAACAACCAGTTGCTTCGGATTTGCGTGCACTTGTAACTGCACTTCGTATGTCGGCTGATCTGGAACGTATGGGCGATCTCGCTCACCACGTTGCCAAGGTTGTAAGACTGCGCCACCCAGCAGGTGCCGTCCCGGATCAAATCTTGGGACTTATCGAATCTATGGGAGTTACTGCTGAAAAGATTGCAACCAAGACAGGTGTTGTAATTTCAACTCGCGATGTAGCACTTGCTGCGCAAGTTGAAAAAGATGATGATGAGATGGATCTACTTCATCGCCAACTAATTTCCGCACTTATCGCACCAACTTGGGAACATGGCGTAGAGACCGCCATCGATCTAACTTTGCTCGGTCGCTATTACGAAAGATATGCCGATCACGCAGTATCTGTTGCGCGTCGCGTAATCTTCTTGGTGACCGGAAAATTTGCTTAATATGTCAAATGCAACTTTAGTTCCTGAAGCGCGCAAGATTTCCACAGAGCCACGTCGCTCAGATAAAGTCTTTCGCGGAATCGTTACGACTGGGGGGCTTTCCTCGCTCGTAATTCTTGGGCTAATTGCACTTTTCTTGGCATATCGCGGATATGAAGTTTTGCAGCAAGAAGGTTTAGGTTTTATAACTAAGGCCGAATGGGCGATCACAACAGATGATGCCGGGAATGTGCTGGAGAGCCACTTTGGGCTTTCGGCTATGTTGGTCGGAACCATCCTTTGTTCATTAGTTGCAGTAGTTATCGCGCTACCGATCTCAGTATTCTCAGCGCTCTTCCTCAATTTTTACGCGCCAAATTGGATGAAGAAGATATTGATCGCCATCGTCGACATGATGGCTGCTTTTCCATCTATCCTCTTTGGAATCTGGGGCTTCTTGGTCTTAATGCCAAGTGTTGAATACTGGGGAAAGTTAATAAATAAATATTTGGGTTGGATCCCACTTTTTGAAGTAAAACCATATTTCTTTACCCGATCACCATTTGTTGCCGGCGTAGTTCTAGCAATCATGATTATCCCGATCATCACATCGGTATCTCGTGAAATATTTGCACAAGCTCCGTTAGATCGAATTCAAGCTGCATTTGCCCTTGGGGCAACTCGCTGGGCGATGATCAAAGCTGTTGTAATCCCACATGGTCGTAGTGGCGTTATTGGTGGAGCGATGCTCGGACTTGGTCGCGCGATGGGTGAAACGGTTGCCGTTTACACAGTATTAAATATCGTCTTCCAGATTAACTGGCACGTTTTGCTAGGAGCAGGCGGCAACGTCGCATCTTTAATCATTCTCAAATTTGGTGAAGCAAGCCCATATGAAATCAAAGCGCTGATGGCAGCTGGATTGATTCTTTTCTTATTAACCTTGGTGGTAAATGCGCTAGCAAATGTAATTGTTAAATCAACTGGAAAGTCAGGGCGATGACAACTACCGCAGTTCCAACCAAACCGTGGGCTAAGAGTCCAAGAGATCGCATCCGTGATTTTTCGTTTGCGATACTTGCGATCGCTTTTTCATACGCATTTGTCGGGGTAACTGCGATGAAAGGCAAGCTGGCCTATGCCGCCATCTTAATTATCGCTTATGCATTAATTACTGGAGTTTTTGCTTTTGTAACTCGCGGCGGGCCAGCTGCAAAAGATGCCGTTATAAAGAGCTGTGTAGCCATTGGAGCAATCCTTACCGTTCTACCTATCGCCAGCATTATCTTTACCGTATTGAAAAATGGCCTGCCCGGTATTCATTTATCAATGTTCACAAATGATATGTCAATGGCTACGCCAACTGATCCAATCGCTACGGGTGGCTTATTGCATGCGATTACCGGAACGCTAACCATGGTCTTGTTAGCGCTGATCATGAGTGTGCCAATTGGTATTTTAACTGCGCTGTATTTGACTGAAATCAGCGGAAAGTTTGCTGGTCCAATTCGCTTCTTAGTTCAAGCGATGAGCGGTGTGCCGTCAATTGTTGCGGGTCTATTTATCTTGTCTGCGGTTCTTTATCCAATCACAAAGGCTTATTCGGGGCTAATGGGCGCACTTGCGCTAACTATTTTGATGATTCCAACAATTGCTCGTACTTCTGAAGAAGTACTTCGCTTGATTCCAAATGATTTACGCGAAGCTGGAACAGCACTTGGTGGCACACAATGGCGCACAGTCGCAATGATTGTTTTGCCAGCTGCCCGTAGCGGATTGATGACAGCAGTTATCTTGGGCATTGCCCGTATTGCTGGCGAAACTGCGCCGATCCTGCTTCTTACAGGTGGCGGCGACAAGATAAATCCAAACGCCTTTAACGGTCCGATGGGATCGCTTCCTTATTACATCTGGAAGTCATTTAATGCTGGTTCACCTGAAGCGTTGACCCGTGCTTGGGCTGGCTTATTGGTTTTAATGGTTTTAATCCTAATTCTCTTCACTGCAGCACGTGCGCTATCAACCCGAAAGGTTTCCAAATGATCCAGACTCCTGAAAGCGAGAAAGAAATGACCTCATCTGCGCAACCTAGTTCGTTGGCAAGTGTCGCAAATGCAAAGTCACCACGTACTCAACCAACCAAGGCGACAGGAACTGGTCTGGAAACTCGCGGAATTCATGCCTGGTTTGGCAAGAACCATGTGCTTTCAAACGTCAATCTGGAATTTGCTGCAGGGTCTGTAACCGCACTGATTGGTCCATCTGGTTGCGGAAAATCTACCTTTATTCGCACCATCAACCGCATGCACGAATTTATTCCAGGTGCTGCAATGGCCGGTGAGGTTTTGCTAGATGGCAAAGATGTTTATGCACCTGGCGTTGATGTAACAAAGATTCGTCTTCAAATTGGTATGGTCTTTCAGAAGCCAAACCCGTTCCCATCAATGACTATTGGTGAGAACGTACTTTCTGGAATCAAGCTGGCTCAGCTTAAGGTCGAGAATAAAGATGAGTTGCTCGAAGAGTGTTTGGTACGTGCTGGCTTATGGAATGAAGTGAAGGATCGCCTAAATACTCATGGTGGATCTTTATCAGGTGGACAACAACAAAGACTCTGCATCGCACGAGCACTGGCTGTACGCCCACAAGTTTTATTGATGGATGAGCCATGTTCAGCACTTGACCCAGGATCAACTTTAAGAATTGAAGAAACGATCCGCGAGCTATCGGACACCATGACTATCGTCATCGTTACCCACAATATGCAGCAGGCGGCCCGTGTATCTGATTACACCGCCTTCTTCCTATCTGATGGTGGCCCAGGTGAGATGATCGAAGTTTCCCGTACAAGTGAGATTTTCTCTCAACCCAAGGATCAGCGCACCGAAAATTACGTAACCGGCCGATTCGGATAGCCGTTACCTGTTGTTCACCTAAAGGTTGGCCAACGTTTGCCTAATGGGCGGTCTTCGTTAACTACAGATGCATAGTTTTCTCCTAGCAGTACACCTATATCTAATAAGGGGAAAATTAATGAAAGTTTCAATGCTCGCAAAATCTGCAGCAGTTGCACTAGTTTTTGGGCTTGTCGCCTCGACACCAGCTCACGCAGTAGATCTACAAGGTTCTGGCGCATCTTTCCCAGCACTTCTAATCGAAGCTTGCAAGGCTCCATTTGCTAACTCAGGTGCAGGCCACACATATGTTTATGCATCTTCTAGCTCAGGTACCGGACAGTCAAACTCTGACAAGTCAATCGGCGATTTCTGGATGTCAGACGGTGCCTACACAGCAGCAACAAAGCGCGCATCATTGATCCACGTTCCACTTGTAGCTGCTCCAATTGCTATCTTGCACAACCTTCCATCACGTAACACTCTTTCACTTTCAGCATCAACAATCGCTGGAATCTTCGGTGGAACAATTACACGTTGGAACGATCCAGCGATAATCAAAGATAACAACCGCGCTTACAACAAGATTGTTTACAAGACAAAGGGTGGCGTAATTGTTAAGGATTCAAAGGGCGACCCAATCGTTGCTCAGACAATCCCTACAACTACTCGCTACACACTTCCAGATAAGCCAATCAAGGTTATCTACCGTTCTGATTCATCTGGAACATCAGAGAACTTCACTAACTACTTGAACAAGTCTGCTCCAACTGTTTGGACTAAGGCTAAGAACAAGGTATTTAAAGATGGTTTCCCTGGCGATATCAACTCAGGAGATAACCTAGGCCGCGTAGTCGGTGCTGCATCATCAACTGGTGTATCTCAGCTCGCTGGTAAGACTCCATACTCAATTACATATGCTGAAGTTAACTACGCAACAGCTAACAAGCTAAAAATTGCAAATGTAATCAACGCAGCTGGAAATGCTGTTGAACCAGCATCAGCTGGCGTTGGAGCCTTCCTTGCTTCAGCAACACAGGATCCGAATGGCTTCCTTACATATGACTATGCAACAAAGGAGAAGGGCGCTTACCCACTGGGAATCGTTTCTTACCTTCTAGCTGATACTTCATATCCAGATAAGACAAAGGCAGCAGCAGTTGCAGCTTACGCAAAGTTCATCTTGAGCCCAGCTTGTTCACTCGAAAAGGGTGCAGCACTTGGTTTCAGCGTGATCGACGGTGACCTACTTAAGAAGTCACTCGCACAGGTTGCAAAGATCGGTTAATTCTTAACCTATCCACGAGGGGGAAACGGCCAGGGAAACCTGGCCGTTTTTCTTTTCCCCTAAACTGCGCAAATGATGATTCGTTTGGCAAAGCCGGAAGATATTGCAGATATCCATCGCTTGATTTATGAGCTAGCTGTTTATGAAAAAGCGCCCGAGCAGATGGTTGCCACCGTCGATCAGATAAATGGCTCTTTATTTAAAGATAACCCGGTTGCTTTCTGTCATGTAGCCGAAGTCGATGGACAAATCGTTGGCATCGCGTTGTGGTTCTTAAATTACTCAACTTGGCTTGGTAAACCCGGAATCTATCTAGA
>CANIAV010000029.1 GCA_947465365.1 Actinomycetota bacterium
AACCAAGCAAAGACCTGGAAGTTCACACTTCGTCCAGGAACTAAGTTTGAAGATGGAACTCCAATTACATGTGAGCACGTCCAATACGGTACATCTCGCGTATTCGCACAAGATGTAATCAACAACGGACCTACTTACCTTCTTTCATGGCTTGATATTCCAAAAGATAAAGATGGAAACTCAATCTATGTTGGTCCATACAAGAGCACCAAGGCAGCACAAGCTGCATTCAACAAGGCAGTCTCTTGCTCTGCAGACCACCGCACAATTACTTTCAATTTGAACAAGTCAATCGCTGACTTCAACTACTTAGCTACATATGGTGTTATCTCACCTATCCAGCAGAAGAAGGACACTGGCGATAAGTACGACCTATGGCCACAATCAACAGGTCCTTACAAGATCGTTCAAAATGATAAGACTCAGCTACGTATGGTTCGTAACCCAAATTGGTCAAAAGCATCTGACTCAATTCGTACTCCATACCCAGATGAAGTAATCATCCAGTTCGGTCTAGCTGAAGAAGTTATCGATCAGATCATGTTGGAAGATTCAATTCCATCAGCGATCAACTTCGATGGCCCACTTCCAACTAACCGCGACAAGTTCTTTACTGACGCAAAGTTCAAGAACCGTCGCATGAACAACTCAGACCCATATGCCAACTACATCGCATTTAACGTAAAGGCAATGCCTTGCTTGGAAATTCGCCAAGCAATGTATTACTCACGTGATGCCAAGGCACTTCTTGACTATGCAGGCGGTCCGGTTTACGCAGGTTCATATGCAACTGGCGTAATCAGCCCACTCGTAGCAACTGACTACGCACCTACCAAGGTCGTAGGCCCAGGAAGCCCAGACTTCATGCCAGAAGGAAATATTCCTAAGGCAAAGGCCCTCATGGAAATCGCAAAGACCAAGTGTCCTGCTGATTACAAGAAGGCAACTGAAGATGGAATCACAGTTGACGCTCGTCAATCTTCAACACTTAACGACACTATTCCAATCAACCAGGCTGCTTATGCTCGTGCTGGAATAAAGGTCAACTACAACATCATCAGCTCTGGTTACTACTCAACCGTTATGAACCCTGCAAAGCAGAAGGACATGACAGGTTCAGGATGGGGAGCTGACTGGGCTAACGCATCAACAGTTATCCCTGAGCTATTTGCATCATTCGGTGGATTTAACCTTTCACAGAACACTGCAGATCCTGCCTACAAGGCCTTCGAGGACAAGGTAAACCTTGCAATGAAGACCACAGACCGTGCGAAGCAAGCTGCAATGTGGAAAGAGCTAGATGCTTATGCCATGAAGCAGATGTGGGTATTGCCAACAGTGTTTGGTAAGGCTCAAGAGATTTGGGGCTCACAGCTTTCAAATGTCTTCTTCTGGGTCCCTCAGGGTAACCCCGCATACGGAAAGATCTGGATTAATAACTAATCCAAATCTTTACCTGCAAACGCTGTAAAGCGTAAAAAGCAGTAGAGATAGGTACTTCCGGTGTTTTTGAGATATAAAACACCGGAAGTACCTTCTTACTGTAAATGGTAGTTAAAGATAAATTTTTACATTTTAGATAGAGTTACCGAGATATTTTGAGTTGAAGAAAGAATCTATTTTTTGGAGGTCGGCGATGTTGAGTTTCATTAGTCGTCGTGCGCTATTTGCCGCGATCACTATTCTCATCGTCTCAGCAGTTGTCTTTGCAATCTTTTCTTTCTTGCCCTTTGATCCAGCTTCACTTACCTGCGGACAGCGTTGTACTAAACAAATAATCGCCGCAAACCGAATCCGCTTAGGTTTTGATAAACCTGTCTATGAGCAATATTGGTTATTCTTATCTGGAATTTTTGCTGGACGCACATATGGTTCCGGCAGCGCAGCCTTTACTTGCCCTGCCCCTTCCTTTGGTTATTCTTTTAATGAAAATGCCTGCGTAACCGACATGCTCCGCGAATCGCTGCCGATCACAATCTCATTGGCTGTTGGCGCGCTAATCATGTGGTTATTACTCGGTATTGGCTTAGGAATTGTGGCCGCGAAATTTAAGAATCGCTGGCCCGATACCAGCTCATCAGTATTTGTACTTCTTGCAACTTCGCTGCCGACATTTGTGACCGGCCTCTTCCTACTAATTTGGGTCACGATGAAATGGCACTTGGTGCCGCTGTCATTAAATGGGTACACATCGATTTTTGATAACCCTTGGAAATTCTGTGTCTATTTCATCCTGCCTTGGTTTACCTTGGCGATTGCATACGCAGCCATATACACCCGATTTACTCGCGCCGCACTGCTTGAAACTTTGGGTGAGGATTACATCCGCACTGCACGCGCTAAAGGCGTTGGCGAACGCGTAGTCTTCTTTAAGCACACCTTGCGCGCAGTATTAGCACCGCTTGTCACCATGGCCGGGCTGGACTTTGCCGGCCTTATTGGTGGCGCAATTATTACCGAGACAATCTTTAACTTGCCTGGACTGGGACGGTTAACGCTGCGATCTACTTATGAATTTGATCTACCCGTAGTCCTTGCCACAACTATCTTGGCAGCGGTTGTCGTAATCGTTATGAACTTAATCGTCGACATGTTGTATGCAGTACTTGATCCACGGGTGCGCATCACATGAGCGAGTTATTACGAATTGAAGATCTGCACGTCTCATTTAAGACCGACGATGGCATGGTCCGCGCCGTAGATGGCGTCTCTCTTACCTTAAACGCTGGAGAAACCGTTGCCATTGTGGGCGAATCTGGCTCTGGCAAAACAGTTACCAGCCTTTCGGTAATGGGTCTTCATAAAAAGGGGCAAGCTGAAATTACGGGCTCTATCTCTTTAAGTGATAATGGAGTCTTTAAAGATGTGGTTCATCTAAGCGATGACGAAATCCGCGATATTCGCGGTCGCGCAGTTTCAATGATCTTCCAAGATCCCATGTCTTCACTGCATCCTTATTACAAAATCGGCAACCAACTTGCTGAAGGTTATTTAGTTCATAACCCAGGTAAGAAGAAGGAAGCGATGGCGCGTGCCATCGAGATGCTGGATCTAGTTGGTATTCCAGAGCCAGCTAAGCGCGCTAAAGAATTCCCACATCAATTTTCCGGCGGCATGCGCCAGCGGGTAATGATCGCGTTGGCGTTAATGAACTCACCACAAATTTTGATTGCTGATGAACCAACGACAGCGCTCGATGTGACAGTTCAGGCACAGATCTTGGCGCTACTTTCAAAGCTGAAGAAAGAATTTAATATGGGCATCTTGCTCATTACCCACGATCTCGGCGTTGTTGCACAGGTCGCCGACCGTGTAAATGTTATGTATGCCGGGCGCATCGTTGAAGAAGGTCCAGTCGATGACATCTTCTATTCACCGCTAGCCCCATACACCTTGGGACTTCTAAAATCTGTCCCACGCGTTTCTAAAAATAATGAACGCCTCAAGGCGATCCCGGGCCAGCCACCTTCGCTAATTAACTTGCCAGTTGGATGTCCATTTGCACCTCGTTGTGAATATAAGCAGCACTCATCAGAATCTGGTTGCAACACAACTCGTCCAGATCTTTTAGGCACATCACCAACCCATCGCTCTCGCTGCCACGTGCCAGAGAAGTTGCGAAGCGAGTTATTTGCCGCCGAACTTAAGGAGTTGCAAGCATGAGCGAAGCAATTCTAAAAGTTGAGAACCTGGTTAAGTACTTCCCAACCGGTAAAGGCAAACGCGGTGAGAAAGAAGTCGTAAAGGCTGTCGACGGAATCTCATTTGAACTAGCAGCCGGTGAAACCATTGGTTTAGTAGGCGAATCCGGCTGCGGTAAGACAACTGCCGGACGCACAATATTAAAGTTAAATGAGCCAACTTCAGGCAAGATCTTCTTTGAAGGCCAAGACATCACCGATTACAAGCCAAGCAAGATGCGCGCTATCCGCGCCCAGATGCAGATCATCTTCCAAGATCCATATTCAGCTCTTAATCCGCGTCAGACCATCGGCAAAATTATTTCTGCACCCTTTGAAATTCAAGATATAACTCCACCTGAAGGAACTAAAGCCGCTGTTCAAAATCTAATGGCGCGCGTTGGATTAAACCCAGAGCATTACAACCGTTACCCACACGAGTTCTCAGGTGGACAACGCCAGCGAATCGGTATTGCACGCGCCATCGCGTTAAAGCCACGTTTTATCGTTGCTGACGAACCAGTTTCTGCTCTGGATGTTTCAATCCAAGCCCAGGTAATTAACTTGCTGGAAGATCTGCAAGAAGAAGAGAAGATCAGCATGGTCTTTATTGCCCACGATTTATCTGTTGTGCAACATATTTCAGATCGCGTTGCGGTTATGTATTTGGGCAAGATGATGGAGATCGCAGCTACTGCCGATCTTTACGCCAAGCCGCGCCACCCATACACAACAGCGCTTTTATCTGCAGTCCCACTGCCTGATCCACGCACCGAACGCACTCGTGAGCGCATCATCTTGACCGGTGACTTACCTAGCCCAATTAATCCACCATCAGGTTGCGTCTTTAATACCCGTTGCTGGAAGGCGCAAGATAAGTGCCGCACTGAAGTACCTCAGTTAATTCAACTGGGAACTTCACAGGTTGCTTGCCACTTCCCTGAAAACTAGTTTTTAAATCCAGGGGTTAATTACCACTTTGCCTGATTGAGGCGACATCGACATCTGCATCGCATCATCTGCTTGAGCAAGTCCAAATTCATGGGTTACCAAATCTGCAAAAGGATATTGCTTGGCATATTTATCAAAGAGTTTTAGCGATGGGCCATAAGCATTTATTGGGTGGTTAGAGAGGCCAATTAACCGAACATTTTTGCTGAGTACGTGGCGGTGCATACTGATAGAGACTTCTCCGGTGTCAGCGAAGTTGCCCATTTCGAGCAATGTGCCGCCGCGGCGCAGCATCTCGATACCTTCGATGACTGGTTCTGGGCGATTAGTCATATGTAAGACGACATCGGCGCCTATACCACCAGTGAGTGAATGGATAATTTTAAGGCGCTCGCTCTGCGTTGTCTTATCGACGTTAATTGTTAAATCAGCCCCAAATTTCTTGGCTAGATCCAGGCGATATTCAGATTTATCAATGGCGATAACTTTGCCGGCTCCCATAATTCCTAATTTGGCGAGGTGCAATAAACCAAGTGGTCCAACGCCAAAAACAACAACTGTGTCACCAGTTGTAAAGCCTTCAATTGAGTAAGAACTAAAATCTTTCAATTTATCTAAAGATGCTGCACAGGCCATTAATTCAGCAAGAACTGCCACCTTTGGCGGGATATTTTCGGGAACTTTATAGAAGAAAGTACCTGGCTTGAAATACATGTATTCAGCCCAGCCACCTAATAAATGCGGCCACTGTGCGCTGGTAAAGCTATTTCCATAGCACTGGGATTTTGAGCACCAGCTATAGCCTTGAATATGGGTGCAGTAGAAACATTTGCCACAGATCATGTCCGGGCACATCACAATCCGGTCACCAACTTTTACCTTTGCTTGATAGAAATCACCAGATTCTTCAATGGCCGGTGTTAGCTCTTCAATGATTCCGACATTTTCATGGCCTTGAATAATTGGGAAAGGGGTATCGGTCTCAGATTCTGTGCCGGCATATTGCTTAGTCTCACCTTGGTAGGTGTGCTTGTCAGTGCCACATATTCCGGATAGTTCAACGCGCATCAAGAGCGCCCCATCCTCTAATTTGGGGCGATCAAAGGTTTGAACTTCGTAGCGGCCCGGGGCAACTAGAACTGCGGCGCGAATTTTCATATCGCTAAATTAGACCCAAACTTCTTGGGTTACTAGATCCGTTACCAGATTTCGACGCGCTCGCTCTCGGCCAGCCACAATTTATCGCCCTCAGTCAGATCAAAGGCTTGATAGAAGTCGCTGATATTGCGAACGATGGCGTTGCAGCGGAACTCATAAGGTGAATGTGGGTCAGTTGCGATGCGCCGACGCAGTTCTTCTGCACGCACCTTGCCGCGCCAGGCTTGCGCCCAAGATAAGAAGAAACGTTGTTCACCAGTTAAACCATCTATTACAGGGGCCTGTGCGCCCTTTAGAGCCAATTTATAGGCCTTAAATCCAATTGCTAAGCCACCAAGGTCTCCGATGTTCTCTCCTACTGTTAAGGCCCCGTTAACGTGTATATCTGGAGTCTCTTCCGGAAATAGCGCATCAAACTGTGCAATAAGTGCGCTGGCGCGCTTTTCAAACTCGGTGCGATCGGCCTCAGTCCACCAATCAACCATATTTCCATCGCCATCGAATTTAGATCCTTGATCATCAAAGCCATGGCCGATCTCGTGGCCGATAACCGCGCCAATTCCACCGTAGTTAACTGCGATGTCAGCAGATAGATCAAAGAATGGCGGCTGCAAGATTGCGGCCGGAAAGACAATCTCGTTCTGGATCGGATGGTAGTAAGCGTTAACGGTCTGCGGTGTCATCAACCATTCAGTCTTATCAACGGGTTTGCCGATTTTGGCGAGTTCTATATCGCGGGCAAATTTGGTGATGCGACCGATATTTGCAAAGAGGTTATCGCGGGTAATAGTTAGCGCCGAATAATCGCGCCATTTGTCGGGATAGCCGATTTTGGGGGTGAACTTGGCTAACTTATCTAACGCCTTTACCTTGGTTTCCGGGCTCATCCAAGAAAGCTCATTTATCGAGATGCGATAGGCCTCAATTAAATTATCAACTAGTTCCAGCATCGAAACTTTGGCGGCTTCTGGGAAATGGCGCTTTACATAAATCTGGCCAATTGCCTCACCAAGTGCGCCTTCCACAAATGAGATTGCGCGCTTCCAACGAATTCGAATTTCTGGGGTGCCAGATAAGGTCTTGGCATAGAAATCAAAGTTCTCATTTACAAAGTCATCGGTTAAGTAAGCAGCCGCACCGGAAAGCAACTGCCATTTCATCCAGGCTTTCCAGGGGGCGGGATCAAAGTTTTCCAATAGCGCAGAAAGACCGGCAAAGAATGGTGGCTGTTGCACAACTAATTCATCAAAGGCAGCCTTTGGAATCTGGCTAAATTCCAGCCAGCTCGCCCAATCAAAATGTGGCGCTAATGTGCAGAGCTCTTTAAAGCTCATCTTGTTATAGGTCAGTTCAACATCGCGATCTTTTACCTGATCAAAGTGATGGGCGGCAATGGATGCTTCTAACTGATAGATCTGCTCGGCAAGGGCTGCGCCATTTTCAATCTTGGCCAGCGCAAACATCTTGGCGACGTGGGCTTTAAAGGCTTTGCAAATTTCTTCATATTGTTCTTCGCGGTAGTAAGCCTCATCCGGCAGCGATAGGCCACCTTGTCCCAAATAAATTATGTTCATTTCAGAGTTCATGGCATCGCCATAAATACCTAAACCAAATGCGCCACCGAGGCCGCGCATTTCTAGGTCAGCTAAAGTCTTTATGAATTCGGCGCGGTTGGTAATGCGATCGATCGCAGCCAAATCATCTAGCAGGGGAGTTATGCCGGCTTTTTCAATCGCTGCGGTATCTAGGAAGCAGTCATATAGATCGCGGATCTTCTGGGCGTCCCCTTCACCTGTTGCAGTCTCAATAATTTCGCGAACCTGGGCTTCGGCTTCGATAAAGAGTTGGTAGGTCACGCCATCTGATGAGCGATCTTGTGGGATCTGGTGGTTCTTAAGCCAGGTGCCGTTGAAGTAGCGATAGAGATCATCCTGCGGGCGAAATGAGTTATCGATATGGGAGGGATCTATTCCGCTTACGAGTGGATTTCCTGCAGAGCTCATGCGTTCCTTTGCCTTCTAAAAGTAGTTGAAAGTTCAACATTAACGTTTATTAACGTATGATTGCCCAATGGCACGGCAAAACGCTACCTCACCTCGCTGGCTCAACCCAGCCGAAATGAAGGCTTGGCGCAGATATATCGTCGCTAGCCGCCGGTTATTAGAAGCCCTAGATCTAGACCTTACTCAGCATGAACTTACGATGGCTGACTATGAAATCTTGGCCCAGCTAAGTGATGCCCCAGAACGCCGGATGCGCATGTCAGAACTTGCCGATGTGGCGATGCTTTCTAGGTCACGCCTTTCCCACCGGATGAAGGTTATGGAGAAAGCCGGCTGGGTAAAGCGCGAAGCCTGCCCTATCGATAAGCGCGGCTACTTTGCAGTCATGACCGCCAAAGGTTGGAAGGCAATTGTTGCAGCTGCCCCGGACCATGTAGAAAGTGTGCGCGCTCGCTTCGTTGATCATTTATCTAAAGGCGATCAAGTAGCTCTGGCGGAAATATTTGAGAGAGTTTCAGATTCGCTAAGAAAAGATTTGAAAGAATAAAATTCACGAGTAATAATTAAGAGAAATAAAAAACCCGCCACATAAAGTGGCGGGTTTTTTATTAAGTAATAAATTACTTAG
>CANIAV010000030.1 GCA_947465365.1 Actinomycetota bacterium
ATTACGCCAAGACCGGTATCCGCTGCAATGCGATATGCCCGGGCTGGGTTGATACTCCGATTAATCATGCGCATGCCAAGATGCTGGGTGGCCTTGATCATGTTTATAAAACGATAGATTCTTTCCAGCCAATTGGCCGCCCCGGAACCAGCCGCGAAATCGCCAATGTGGTGCTATTTCTAGCCTCAGATGAGAGTTCATTTATGACCGGTTCGATCGTTTCAGCCGATGGTGGCATGACTGCGCAGTAACTGAGATAGTACGGATATGAGCTCGCTAACCCTTGAGAAGTTAAAGGCGCTTGTTGCCGCCGGAACCATCGACACCGTTGTAGTCGCGATGACTGATATGCAAGGTCGTTTAACTGGCAAGCGAATCCACGGCCAATACTTTTTAGATGAGGTTGTTAAGCACGGCACTGAAGGATGTAATTATTTACTTGCCGTAGATGTCGATATGAATACTGTTGATGGTTACGAGATGTCTTCGTGGGAGCGCGGCTATAGCGATTTCGCGCTTATTCCAGATCTAAATACCTTGCGCCTTATTCCTTGGCAGCCAGGTGCGGTGTTAGTTCTTGCAGATGTGGCTTGGCTTGATCACACAGATGTCGTTGCATCCCCTCGCCAAGTTTTGCGCAAGCAAATCGCCGAACTTGAAAAAGCTGGCATGGTGGCAATGTGCGGCACTGAACTTGAATTTGTTGTCTTTAAAGATACTTATGAAGAGGCTTGGAATAAGGGCTATAAGAACCTAATTCCGGTAAATCAATACAACGTGGATTACTCGATCCTTGGTGGATCGCGCATCGAACCGCTGCTGCGCGATATCCGTTTAGGAATGTCTGCGGCTGGAATGACCGTGGAATCTGTAAAAGGTGAATGTAACTTTGGCCAGCACGAAATCGCCTTCAAGTATTCAGATGCGCTATCTAATTGCGATAATCACGTTATCTATAAAAATGGCGCAAAAGAGATCGCCTCACAACAGGGATATGCCCTTACCTTTATGGCTAAGCCAAATGAAAAAGAAGGAAACTCATCCCACATCCACCTATCTTTCCGCGGACTTAAAGGCGAGCTAGTTATGACAGATGAGGCCGATAAAGAACACGGCATGAGCGAGATCGGGCGCCAATTTATCGCTGGCCAGATTGCGCATCTGCGCGAACTTTCGCTTCTCTTTGCTCCAAATATCAACTCTTATAAGCGCTATGTGCCAGGATCGTTTGCGCCAACTGCAATTCGCTGGGGACGCGATAACCGCACATGTGCGCTGCGCCTAGTCGGCCATGGCGCTGGGCTACGTTTAGAAAATCGCGTTCCGGGTGGAGATGTAAATCCATACTTAGCAGTTGCTGGCATCATCGCCGCAGGCCTTGATGGCGTTAAGCAGAAACTTAAGTTAGAGCCTGCCTTTACTGGAAATGCTTACGAGTCAGATTCATCTCGCGTTCCTTCATCAATGCCAGAAGCGCTTGAACTTTGGGAAAATAGCGCTTGGATCAAGGAAACTTTCGGCGCGCAAGTTCAAGCGCATTATGCAAATATGGCTCGTGTAGAAATTGCCGCTTATGGAAAAGCTGTAACTGATTGGGAACTCTTCCGTAACTTCGAACGCTTCTAAGAAAGGCTTAAATTGTCTACAACTTTTGATGTCATCAACCCTGCCACCGAGGCCCTTGTTGTATCGCTGCAAGAGGCAGATATTGCCCAAACCGATGCGGTAATTGCGAAAGCAGCCAAAGCCTTTGAAAGCTGGAAGAAGGTCTCCCCCGGAGATCGCGCTAACTTACTCCGCCGTTTCTCAGCGCTGGTTACATCACATCGTGAAGAACTGGCACAAATTGAAATAACTAACTCTGGCCATACTCGCGGCAACGCGTTATGGGAAGCCGATAACGTTGCAAATGTTTTAAATTATTACGCAGGTGCTCCAGAGCGTTTATTTGGAAAGCAGATTCCAGTTGCCGGTGGCGTAGATATAACCTTTAAAGAGCCGATCGGTGTAGTCGGAATTATCGTTCCTTGGAACTTTCCAATGCCGATTGCAAGTTGGGGATTTGCTGCAGCCTTAGCCGCAGGCAATACCGTTGTATTAAAGCCCGCTGAGTTAACTCCAATGACGGCAGTAAGGCTTGCCGAACTTGCACTGGATGCGGGGATTCCCGAAGGTGTCTTAAATGTAATCGTCGGTAAAGGAAGCGTCGTCGGCGCCCGCTTTGTCTCTAACCCAACAGTTCGCAAAATCTCTTTCACTGGATCAACCGCTGTTGGTAAATCGATCATGGCCGGGTGTGCTGATCAAGTTAAGCGCGTGACCTTAGAACTCGGCGGCAAGAGCGCAAATGTGATCTTTGCTGACTCGGACATTGAACGCGCCGCAGCTGCTGCACCTGGCGCGGTCTTTGATAACTCCGGACAAGATTGTTGTGCACGTTCACGTATCTTGGTGCAAAAGAGCGCCTTTGATCGCTTTATGGAAGGTTTTGAAAAGAGCGTTAAGGCTTATCGCGTCGAAGATCCCAACCTTGATACATCACAAATGGGTCCACTAATTTCCAAGAAGCAATTAGAGACAGTTCAATCTTTTCTAAATGATAAAGATGACAAGGTCGCTTTTACAGGTAGTGCACCAACTGGCCCTGGGTACTGGATGCCGCCCACCGTTTTAATGCCAAAGAGCGTCAATACTCGTACGTGGCAGGAAGAAATTTTCGGACCAGTTGTCTCAGTCCTAACCTTCGAAGATGAAGCCGAAGCTATTTCGCTAGCTAACGCATCCGATTACGGTTTATCGGGATCAATCTGGACAAATGATTTGGGACGCGCCATGCGCGTATCGCGCGCAATTGAAAGTGGAAATCTCTCGGTCAATTCGCATTCATCTGTTCGCTTCTGGACGCCATTTGGTGGCTTTAAGCAATCTGGTTTAGGCAGAGCACTTGGCCCAGATGCGCTAGATGCTTACACTGAAACGAAGAACGTATTCTTCGCAACTGAATAAATTAAGCGCTTCGAACCTCTAAATTAAGGGCGGCAGTAAAGGCTTCAACTACTTCAGCCTTCGTCCAAGGACGCGGTGATTGGGTGATGAAGTAATCATCTAAAGCGTTATCGGAGAGAAGTTCAATATCATCTGCGGTTACACCGATACTAGAAAGTACTGGGAAATTTAGATCCGCCAAGATCTTACGAACTGCGTTGACTGCGCGAGATCCGTTGCGGGTCTCATCAGGTGCTGCACCAAGTGCATCTGCGACGCGCTCCATCTTTTCGGGAACAACTTTTGCTTCACGAGTAAGGGTTTCAACTAGAACTAATCCAATAGTTAAACCATGCGGCACATGCTTTAAGCCGCCAATTGCCTGGCCAAGTGAATGCTCGGCTGTGCAATCAGAGATATTCATAGTTAAGCCAGCCATCATGCTGCCAGCTGACATCGCAGCACGCGCTTCTTTATCTTCGCCGTTCTTGTAAGCGGCAACTAGCGCGCCAGACATCATGCGAACTGCTTCATATCCAATTGCATCTCCGATTGGAGTTGAGCATTTGGCGATAATTCCAGCAATTGCTTGCGCCAGCGCATCAATTCCGGTGTTTGCGGTCATAGTTGGTGGCATGCTGTAGGTAAGAACTGGATCGACAAGTGCTACTTGCGCGCGTAGATTTCCGTTGGCGATTCCAGCTTTAATTCCGGATTGGTTATCTGAAATTACTGAACCACCAGATACTTCAGAGCCAGTTCCTGCTGACGTTGGAATGGCGATGAGTGAGGCAATTGGCGTTGGATAGTTTGGCGTTTGGGCCTGAAATTCGCGGAAGGTGCAATTTAGCTCAGCACATAAACGCGCTGCTTTTGCGGTATCGATAACAGATCCACCGCCCAGCGCGACCACAACTTCTGAACCAGAACTCTTAAAGGCAGCAGTTGCATCATCAACCATCTCAATTGTTGGTTCCCCTGCCGGCTTTTCAAATACTGTTACCGTCAAATGTGAGATCGAAGTTAAGCGATCAATCAGCGCCTTAGCGGCCGGATTAAATTTCTCAATCCCAGCATCGACCATCAAAAAGACTTTGCTCGCACCTAGCTCATCAATTACAACTGGGAGTGAGTTAGAGATACCTTCGCCAAAGCGAACCTTCACAGGTAAGTGGTTATTAAAGGCGCCAAAGGTATTCATTAGATCTCCTAAAAAAAATATAGTTAAACGTTAAAAGTTTTTATCTCTGAAGTTGCTATTCTAGAGAGGAATCGATCGACCAGATCGTAGCCTCGCTTATTAGTTTCAGGCTCAATCGCCTTCGTCTGGGCACGCAATTCATCAACGATGACGCCTTCTGACTCAACTTCGACGCATCCGCCTTCCATGGCCAGCCAAAGATCCAATACATGCGAATCGATTTCGGGATGAAATTGCAGACCTAAAGTGCGGCCAAAGGTAAAGGCTTGTGAGGCTATTTCAGTGCGCGCAATTTCTACTGCGCCAGGAGGCAACTGCCAGCGATCCCAGTGATATTGAAACCACGGACCAGTTTCGATTAAAGAAGTGTCATCGCTCTTGATCTCATACCAACCAAGTTCGGCTTTCGGCGCACGAGCAACCGATCCACCTAAAACGCGGGCCATTAATTGGCCACCGAAACAAATACCAAGAATAGGAATACCAGCGTTATGAGCTTCTAAAACTTTCGCTCTTTCAGGCGTTAACCAATTACCGATTCGCTCATCTTCCCAAGCTCCCCATGGCGCACCTAAAACAACCAGCACATCAAATTGCAATAAATCTGGCCAAACAACAGTGACATTAGGAGTTAAATAATTAGCTTCATCAACGATTAGAAAACGAGTTATCTCAAAACCAAGTTCAGCAAAACGTTGCGAGATTGGACCCGCTTCTGATGCATGGTCGTGTTCGATAAATAGCGCGCGTTTAGACATGGGCGAACTCTACTAAGGGCTACTTTTGGATGCGAATTGGTTCTTGGCCGCGTGCGATCAGGCGATCGAAGTAAACTTCGCGCTTATCATTGAAAATGGCCGCTTCCTTGCCTGACTTATTCATGAATGCAGCGATCTCATCTCGCGCGACCAATCCATCGCCAGATAAATCGTTTCTTTCAAAGACGTTCCAGGCTCGCAAGACTGGTGAGACAACTTCATCAAGATGTTGTTGCAGATCGTAAATTCCGGCCAAGGCAATTTGTACCGCCTTGCGACCAAAGCCCGGCATATTCGCCCCTGGCATATCAAAGTTAGTTACAACGTCGGCGATAGCGCGCATGGAAGCGTTAGGTTCCATATCAAGTGCTGCAGATAAGGTATTGCGATAGAAGAGCATATGTAAGTTCTCATCTAAGGCGACGCGTTGCATCATGCCTTCGGCGATTGGATCATCAGAAATTTTGCCGGTGTTGCGATGGGAAATTCGAGTGGCGAGCTCTTGGAAAGAGACATATGCGATCGTATGCAACATATCGTTCTCATACGGTGTTTGGTAGCCAAGTGACATATGGGCCATACGTAGATCTTCGAGTTCGTAAGGATCTACACCGCGCGTTGCCATTAAGTAATCGCGGATAACGATGGCATGGCGCGCTTCTTCAGCGGTCCAGCGTTCAATCCAATTACCCCACGCGCCATCGCGCCCCATAGAGATCGCAATCTCAGTGTGATAACTCGGCAAATTATCTTCAGTAAGTAAGTTAAGAATTAGCGAATCTTGGGCAACTGGAGTCAACCGTGAATCTTTAGCCTCCCACGCATCACCATTTAAAGGACCTGCATAATCGCGGCCTTCAGACCATGGGACATACTCGTGTGGGTACCAATTCTTCTGTACCGATAAATGGCGTTCGAGCTCAACTGCAACAACGGGTTCCAGATCGCGAATTAAACGTGCCTGGATCTTTGCCGACTCATCGCTCATACCCGAACGCTACGCGAGTTTGGTGGTTACTGACGAGTCAAAGGGCTTTTTTGGCGCGTTCTTCGGCCTGTAATTCGCGCCACTTGGCGATTTCACCGTGATTTCCACTTAATAAGATCTCAGGGACGGCAATTCCGCGCCATTCTTGTGGCTTTGTAAAGTTTGGATATTCCAGATACCCATCAGAGTTATGTGACTCATCTATAAGTGATTCTGGGTTGCCGAGCACGCCGGGAATTAAGCGAGTAATCGCTTCGATCATCACAAGCGATGCCACTTCTCCCCCACCGAGAACATAATCACCGATCGAGACTTCGTGAACTCGAACGCCAGACTTTACAAATTCAGGTTGTGAATAATACTGACGAACGCGATCATCAATTCCTTCATAACGGCCGCATGCAAATACCAAGTGGTTTACTTTGGCAAAGTTCTCTGCCATCGCTTGGTTAAAGCGCTTTCCAGCTGGAGTCAAGATAATTAGATCAACGTCAGAGATCAAAAGTGGATCAAGGGCTTTACCCCAAATTTCAGGAAGCATAACCATGCCGGCGCCACCGCCATATGGAGTGTCATCTACTGTGTTGTGGTTATCGCTAGTAAATGATCGTAAATCGTGAACAACTAAATCAACAATTCCCTTATTTTGCGCTTTACCTAGCAAGGAAAGTTGAGCAGGCGCAAAGTACTCAGGGAAGATGGTTACTGCATCAATCTTCATGACTTTGCCTCGCTTTCATAGAATTCTGGTGGAATAACAGTCATTCGCTTGGCTTTGATATCGACGACTGGAACCAGTTGGTGAACAAAGGGAATTAGTACTTCACCGTTTTCAGATTTAATCGAAAGTACATCTTGGCCAGGCAGGTTTAGCACATCACTTACTTCCCCGAGCAGATCACCATCTACGAGATAAGCCTTACAACCGACAAGCTGCAGGACGTGATAATCATCTTCTTCAAAGCCTGGTTCATCGATATCTACTTCTGAATAAAGCAGAACATCTCGCAGTTTCTCAACCGAGTTGCGATCTGATATTCCAGTAAATCCCAAGAGCAATATCCCGTTATGTACGCGCGCAGAAGCCACGGTCAATGTTCCGTGGCTATCTGTTTCTAATTGCGCACCGATTGCAAAACGTTCTTCGGCTAAATCTGTGCGAACTTCAATAGTCGCCTCACCAAGAATTCCGTGAGCGCGACCGATGCGTCCTACATTAAGGCGCATGGCAAGTGACTTTAACTTCTTTAAAGTTAGCGAGCCTCATCGGTATCGATGAGATCAACGCGCACGGTGCGACCGGCAATTGCGCTTACGACAGTGCGTAGCGCCTTTGCAGTGCGACCATTGCGGCCAATCACCTTGCCGATATCTTCAGGATTGACACGAACTTCTAGAGTTGTGCCGCGACGGTGAGTCTTCTCCTTGACGATGACATCTTCAGGATTATCAACGATTCCTTTAACGAGGTGCTCGAGAGCTTCGTCCATCATTGTTATTCGGCAGCCGCTTCTGCTGCAGGTGCTTCAGACACAACATCTGTAGTCGCAACTTCAGCTGGAACCTCTGCCACCACATCGGTCGCAGTTGGTTCGGACACCTCTACCACCACATCGGTCGCAGTTGGTTCGGACACCTCTGCCACAACTTCGGACACAACAGCTTCTTCGATCACAGGAGCAGGATTAGCCTTTGCAGCTAACTTCTCTTGCGCCTTCTTCTTCATAGTTGTTGCGCCTTCTTTAGGCTCATCCATTGCCTGCTTAACAGCTGCTTCGTAAGCGATGCTCTTAGCTGGCTTTGGTGTTGCAAATCTAAGTGTTCCTTCAGTTCCTGGAAGGCCCTTGAACTTCTGCCAATCTCCGGTGACCTTAAAGATCGCCTCTACAGCGGCAGTTGGTTGTGCTCCGACGCCGAGCCAGTATTGCGCGCGATCAGAGTTAACTTCCATGATTGATGGCTCTTGCCCTGGAACGTAACGACCAATTTCTTCAATTGAAAGTCCGTTACGTGCTTTACGTGAATCTGTTACAACGATGCGGAAAAATGGTGTGCGGATCTTTCCCATGCGCATTAATCGAATTTTTGTAGACAAAGAAGTAGTGCTCCTAAAAAGTGTGTCGTATATATCGCTCGTGCAGCGGGGTGCGCACTTACTTAATACAACTTTGGATATGGA
>CANIAV010000031.1 GCA_947465365.1 Actinomycetota bacterium
CGCCCGACAATAGCGACGAAGCCGGAATGGAATTCACTCATGCGCTTATTCTCTCACTTAGCGCACTCTTTACCTAAAGCGCGCTAATTAACTCGATTGCATCTGTGACTGATGTGACGATTTCGGCAGCACGTTCGCCAATTAAACGGTGGCAGCCCTCAGATGTTGGAGCACTTATTGGTCCAGGAATCGCCATTACAGGACGCATTAGCTCTGCCGCATCACGTGCTGTGCGCAGCGATCCAGAACGAAACGCTGCTTCTACAACCAATGTCGCTTGTGAAAGCGCAGCGATAATGCGATTTCGTGTAAGAAATCGAGACGGGATCGCGTGCGCACCAGGTAGAACTTCGGAGATAAGTGCACCATTTTCAGCGATCTCTGCAAAGAGGCGCGCATTACCGGCTGGATATGCCACATCAATGCCAGCGGCAAGAACAGCAACCGTCCGGCCTTCTGCAATCAGCGCTCCTTTATGTGCCGCCGAATCAATTCCATACGCCCCACCGCTAACGATGCTCCACTCGCGGTCAACAAATCCTGCAGCAAAATCCCCCGCAATTCGTACGCCATATGGAGTTGGATTACGTGTACCCACAATTGCTAACGATCTTTCGCTAAGTGCCGATAAATCGCCTTTAACTACCAATCCGATTGGCGGCGAACTTAAATCATCTAAATAATCAGGCCATTCCGGTGACTCTGGCGTCAAGAAGATAGAGCCAGTATTGGTCAGCGAATCTTTGATCTGATCTATCTTGGTTGCTTTTAAATTTGTAATTAGCTTTTCAAATTTAATGCGGTCATATCCTGCGTTGAATAGTTTTTCGTAAACTGCAAGTGCACCAAATTCAGATATTTGGCTCGACCAGAAGGTATGTCCGCCTTCGATATTTGCAAAGAGGGCAAGCCGGGCATCCATATCAGTCATAGCTCAGCACCTTCACGTAATTGATAGGCGCGCTTTACATCGGCCAGCTGCGGAATAGCGTTGCCATTTAAATCTGCCAAAGTCCACGATAGGCGAATGATCTTGTGCAGACCGCGCGCAGTAAGCCGTTCTTTATCTAGCTCATCATGGAGAAAGTTCATCGCAGATCGCTCTGGCTTATAAGTTGTCCGTAACGCCCGCGATGGAATCTCAGAATTTAGCGACCAAGGATCGCCCTTGAAGCGATCTTTCGCTTTTTTACGAGCCGCTAAAACACGAGCTGCAATCACGGCGCTGGACTCACCTAGTTCTGTCTGTGACATTTCAACTCGTGTGACGGGTTCGACTTGTACTCGCATATCGATGCGATCCATCAACGGGCCAGATAGCTTTCCCAAATAACGGCGCACTTGTACAGAAGAACAGGTACATGCCCTACCGCGACCAGTAAATTTTCCGCACGGACACGGATTGGCGGCTAGGACTAAGAGAAATTGCGCGGGAAAAGTTAAGCTGCCAACGCTACGTGCAATCGTTATCGTTCCGGATTCAAGCGGTTGGCGCAGCGCATCTAAAACTCCATTGGCGCATTCGGGTGCCTCATCTATAAAAAGCACTCCATGGTGGGCCAAAGAACATGCTCCAGGTTTGATTGCAGTTGAACCGCCACCGACTAGCGCAACACGTGATGCGCTGTGATGTGGCGAAACAATAGGTGCAATGCGCGATAACGGTGCGCGATTACCTAAAGTTCCAGCGATGGAATGCACCGCTGTTACCTCCAGCGCTTCATCAATATTTAGCGCAGGCAAGATTGAAGGCAATCGAGATGCGATCATGGTCTTGCCCGCGCCTGGTGGGCCAATTAGTAGCAAGTGGTGTCCCCCACTTGCCGCCACCTCTGCTGCAAAGCGCGCAGCGTGCTGTCCTGCGACATCTGCAAAATCGAGTTGGTTTGAGTCTTCTTCAGCCGCCAATTGAAGTTGTGGTGCGATTGCGATTTCACCAGTGCGCAGAAATCTCAAGACATCAGCCAGTGAATTAAATCCAATAACTTGCATCTGTGTCATAAGCGATGCTTCGGCGAAATTTTCTTGGGGTACAAAGGCGCGCTTAATTCCGGATTTATAAGCAGCAATTAGAGCAGGCAAGACTCCGCGAACTGGGCGAATTTTCCCGTCTAGCGCTAACTCACCAAGAATTAGAACGTCAGCCAGAGGTTCTTGCGCAATTGAGCCTTGTGAAATCAAGATGGCTAAAGCGATTGATAAATCAAAGCTAGATCCGCTCTTTGGCAACCATGCCGGTGAAAGCGAGACGGTGACTTTACGATTGGGCCAGCTTTCGTTGGTATTTATCAGCGCTGCTCGCACTCGATCCCGAGATTCACTTAGCGCAGCATCCGGTAAACCAAGGAGTGAATACATGGGAATTCCATCGGCGATATCAACTTCTATTGTTACGACTGATCCGTCTAAACCCAAAAGTGCAACGCTTTGAGTGATTCCGAGAGTCATAATAAACCGCCGCGATATTCCAGCGAATGTGAGCCATCAGAATTTATAAGAACCGCTGCAACATCGATCGAATAGTCACAGCCGAGATATCCATGGGTGGCCAACCACGCCAGAGCTAAACGCTGCATGCGATGGGCTTTCTCTTTATTGATCGCCTCGAAGGGATGTCCGAATGCCAGAGATGAACGAGTCTTTACCTCAATGAAGTGTAGGAGCCCATCTTTACTTAAGGAGATTAAATCAATTTCACCTTCACGGATACGCCAGTTGCGATCGAGGATTTCATCACCGCGTTCAGAAAGAAAATTTGCAGTTACTTGTTCGCCGAAAGCGCCAGTTATTAAATTACTTCGTTTGCTACCAATTTTGGAAACTTTGCCCATGGCGCGCAGATTAGATTGCGCAGCAGACTGCCTATCGCTACTTTTCTAAAGATGTGGGTAATTATTGAAGAAGGGCTGCAATATTGGCAAAAGATCTGCGGTGTTCTATACACGGACCATGCGCTTGCAGGGATTCGGTATGGACTTTGGTGATATAGCCCTTATGTTTGGCAAAGCCGTAATTTGGATATTGAGTATCTAGTTCGCGCATAATTCGATCACGCGTTACCTTGGCGATAATCGATGCCGCACTGATACAAGTAACTACCTGATCGCCCTTCCAGACCGCAACATTTGGGATCGCAAGTCCTTCAATGGCATAGCCATCAGTTAAGACATAACTAGGTGTTATTGCTAAACCTTGTACTGCCCGACGCATGCCATCGAGGTTTGCCGCATGCACTCCTCTTTCATCGACTTCAGCCGCAGGAACTATCACAACGCTAACTGCCAGGGCGGCACTTGTTACAACGTCAAATAACTTTTCGCGCTCTAGCTCTGAGACATCTTTTGAATCTCTTACCTTTGCTAACTCCGGCGCAAAAGGATCTGCTAAAACAACGGATGCAATTACTAATGGGCCAGCACATGCGCCGCGGCCTGCTTCATCAACGCCCGCAAGTGGAGTAATCCCGGCTTCGATAAGCAGTGATTCGATTACCTTCATACCTAACCTGCTGGAATTACTTTAGGGATGAGAAGGAATGAACTATGCCGAGATTTTTAATCGGCCAGATAATGCCCACCACTTTTCCAGTTACCTTAGAAGTTGGAACCATTCCATGGTTTATATCTTCTTGGTGAAAGCGTGAATCAGCGCTAGCTGCGCGGTGATCGCCCATTACCCAGATCTTGCCGGCAGGGACAGTCACATTGAAATTAGAATCACTTGGGGAATTACCCGCAAAGATATAAGGCTCGTTAATCTCTTTGCCATTGATCATTAACTTCTTATTCTTGGAGCAACATTCGACTTTATCGCCGGCAACGCCGATTACGCGCTTAACTAAATATTGTTTTGCAGGGTTGGGAAGGACACCGACTGCAACAAAGGCCTCTTTAACCTTGGCGATATATTTATTTTGATCGCCGTTAAATGGTTCAGGTAGCCAATTATCAGGATCGCGAAAGACCACAACATCGCCACGATTAATTGATTTACCAAAAAAGGGAAGTTTATTTACTGCCACGCGGTCATTAATTTGAAGCGTGTTCTCCATAGATCCAGATGGAATATAGAAGAACTGAACTAGAAATGTCTTTATGACAAGGGAGACTGCGAGCGCAACTATTACAAGTATTGGGAACTCGCGAAAGAGCGAGCCCTTGCGTGGCATTTGAGAGAAGTTACTTATTCAGCAGTTTTGTCTTGGGTTTCAGACACAACTTCTGTAGTCGCATCCTCAGCTGGAACCTCTGCCACCGCTTCAACCGCAGTTGGTTCGGACACAGCAACAACCTCTGCTGGAGCTTCTACTTCAACCACAACTTCTGTAGTCGCTGCTTGAGCTGGAACCTCTGCCACCACATCGACCGCAGTTGGTTCGGACACCTCCGCGACAACCTCAGCAACCGGAGTTGAAAGAATTCCATCGCCGTAACCTTCGATGCCATCGCGCTTTTCACGGATCTTGGCCGCCTTACCGCGTAGATCGCGGAGGTAGTAAAGCTTGGCGCGACGTACATCGCCCTTCTTTACAAGTTCGATCTTTTCAATAACTGGTGTGTGTACAGGGAAGGTACGTTCTACTCCAACGCCGTAAGAGACCTTGCGGATTGTGAAAGTTTCGCGAACGCCATCGCCTTGGCGACGGATAACGATTCCTTGGAAGACCTGGATACGGCTCTTGCTACCTTCAATAACGCGGACGTGGATCTTTAACTCATCTCCAGCGCGAAATTGTGGGATGTCCTTGCGAAGTGACTTCGCATCAACGGCATCAAGAATATTCATCGTTTGGTCCTCATCTAGTTAAAGCTTTTAAAAGCTTTTTGAATCTGATTGCAGCGCGGCCAAACTTGCCGTGCAGACTGCGTATCTTGCCACAGAACAGGCTCTGAGCGTAAATCGGCTAAAGGCCCCGTTCAGCCCAGCGCCTCCCTCACCTACTTTTCCACCCATCACAGGTATTCTCGCCCACATGAGTGAGCTCCGCCTGACCGGTAAGACCCCTGATGGGGTGCATATCGCGCTCACCGATAACGAAGGCGGCGAATACACCTTACGTATCAGCGACACATTGCGCGCAACCGTTAATCAACCGCGGCTAACTTCTGTGCCGGTTACAGATGAGAACGCAGCGATGAGCGTTAAAGATATTCAGCGTCGCTTGCGCGCTGGCGAAACTATGGATTCCATTGCACGTGAAGGAAATATCTCAGTAGATAAAGTTGAACGCTTCGCCGGACCGATTCTGCAAGAGCGTATTTTTATTATTGATCAAGTCCATTCACTTTCACCACGTCGCGATGGCAAAGAAAATGGCCGCGATTCACTTACATTTTTAGAAATTGTTTCATCTAAATTGGCACCACGTGGCGTCGATATTGATTCACTCGATTGGAACACTTGGCGCTTAGAAGATGCGACTTGGACAATCGAACTTCACTATCCAAATCGCGATGGCCTTGGCTCTGCACAATTTAGCTACGACACACATCGCCGCGCGATTACTCCCCTTGATGACAATGCCGCATGGATGATGGGTGAAGAAGCACCAGTTCGCCGCATCGAACCTGGTTTGATCTACTCCGAGTCAACCCATCCTTCGCGCGCTGCTGATCGTATTGAACCGAAAGAACCAATTCGCATCGATAGCGCACCAATTCGCAGCATTGCATACTCACTAGATGACTTGCCCGATAACGATCCAACTGATGAAGATTTTGAAGCTGAACTTTCTCGCGAAACTCCTCGCTTAGTTTCAATTCGCGAAACACCGGCACCGGGCGATAAACAAGATGGCATTACAGCACGCGCCAAGGTTCCATCTTGGGATGAAATTATGTTTGGCCAGAAGCCAACTGATGAAAGCAAGCCTGAATAAAAAAGTTAGTTTAAAAGCTCTTTTACAGGAGCGATCTTTGAAACTCGCCCCGGAAGCGCCATGCCGTGCAGGGAAGCATTTAAATCATCGATTAATAGGCTCGCGCTAATTGCTCCTGAATCCCATTGATAATCCGATGTGGTGTGGGCATCTTCAATCAACGTAACGTCATAGCCACGATCTAAGGCTCCATGACAAGTAAAGCGAACACAATTATTAGTCTGCGCGCCAGTTATATAGAGATGGCCAACTTTTAACTTGCCTAATATCTCTTCCAGGTCTGTGGCCTCGAATGAATTTCGGTAGAGTTTTTTGACTAAGTCTTCACCTGCAACTGGCTTAAGTTCAGGAACGATCTCCCAATCAGTTGAACCAATTGGCAAACCTTCATCAGAATGTTGGATCCAAATAACTGCAATACCTTTTGCTCTCGCCTTCAGTACCGCGCTAGCCATATTTGCAACGATCTTGTCGCGATCAAAGGCGTCAGCCACAACTCCGTTTTGAACATCGATTACTAAAAGAGCTGAATTGGAACGATCAGGTATTGAACTCATGGCCTGATATTACTCAACTACCGCACGCAATAGCGGCACATAACTTTCGATATCACTTGCTCCACCATGGTGGCCGATCATCGCTCCTTCTTGCTTTTCGCGTTCGGCTTCGATCAAGATTAAATCTCCATGTGCAATCGCAATCACATCACCCATACGATCTGCCGCATCGGCCGATACTGCATTACCAAATAGCTCGGCAGCTATTGCTTGCTCGCGCGTATAGATCGTGGCCTTCTCCCCCAGAAATTCTTCCCAGATAGATGCCACTTCTGAAATCGCCGCAGTTGATGCGCCATCGCTTAAGTACAGGTGACGGGCTCGTGGTTCACCTGCAATCGTTGCGATATTTTGCGCCAAACTATTTCCTTGCCCAATCACAATCTTCTCGCCCACATTGATCATGCCGTGATCGGCGGTGAGCCATAAACGAGTTTGGCGCGGCAGCTTTTGCAGCAAAGTCGCCACCAATTGATCAATGCCAGTAAGTGCTGCCAACCATTTATCGGAGCCGACTCCATCGCTATGGCCTGCAACATCTAAATCATTTACATATAGATAGACAAAGGCGGGGGTATCTTTTAGAGCCGCAATAGTTTCGGTAATTAAATCAGCGTGAGCATTGGCGCCGCGATATTTTGCACCGCGAAAGACTGCGCGGGTAAAGCCAGTATCTTCATATCGCTTGGCAGCCACATGTGTAACGTTTATATTTGCTGCAACAGCACGTTCAAATAAAGTTGTAACCGGCTGCCAAATAAATGGATCTACGCGTTCATCCCATTTAAGTGAGTTTAAAATCCGCCCACCGCTTCTGGGAACTTGCACTGTGTAACCGAGCATTCCGTGTTCACCAGGATTTACTCCAGTGGTTAGCGTTGCCAAACTAGTTGCAGTAGTCGAAGGAAAAGATGTTTTAACCGCGCCATGGCGGATTAAGGCGGAAAGAGTTGGTATATAACTTGCATATTTAGCGACCGCATCTGCGCCTAAACCATCTACTAAGAAAAGTAGTTCGCGCCCAACTGGGCTTGGTCCGCATTGAATCTGATCGCTGGTATCTGCTAACCCTAGGCTGGCAAAGAGCGAAGGAGTGATTTGCGACAGATGCACAGAGGTATCTTCTCACGGGTAAGGTTGGGGTTATGAGCCACCGTATGCCATTTACTCCATCTCCTGAAGTCGCAGCAGCTCTGGCTGAAGGACGTCCCATCGTTGCATTGGAATCAACGATTATCAGCCATGGCCTACCGCGCCCGCAGAATTTAGAAGTTGCACGTGAAGTCGAAGATATCGTCCGCGATCACGGCGCAGTGCCAGCAACAATCGCTGTATTAGATGGCGTTGTACATATTGGCTTAACTGATGACCAATTAAAAGCAATTGCCAATCGCGATGACATTGCTAAAGCATCTAGCCGTGATCTCGCGATTATTGCGGCAACCGGAAAATCTGCAGCAACAACTGTTGCTGCAACTGCTCACTTGGCAGCACTTGCCGGTATCCGCGTCTTTGCAACTGGTGGATTAGGCGGTGTACATCGCGATGCCAATGAAACTTTTGACGAATCTGCTGATTTAACTGCGCTATCGCAATTAGATATCACCGTTGTCTGCGCCGGGGTCAAATCAATATTAGATGTTGCGGCAACATTAGAACGCCTGGAAACTTTAG
>CANIAV010000032.1 GCA_947465365.1 Actinomycetota bacterium
TACTTGATGCTTGGTCACAAGTAATGGTTTACGCAAAAGCGCCAGACTTATTTTCGCTTGCCCATAGTTTCATCTGGGCAATTTGTATCTTTCTAATAGGTACATATTTCTTCCTATCTAGGGAGCGTGATTTCGCTGTCCGCCTCTAATTCACTTAACTCAACTCATGCCAAACATGGATTGGCAGTTTCAGTTCAGAACGTTGGACTTACTTACACGACTTCAATTGATAAGCGCCCTACGTTGAAAGCGCGCTTGAAGTCTCTTGGTCGCGGCAAGAAACATACAAGAGTTGTGCAAGCTCTTAACGAAGTAAATCTCGACGTTCATTACGGCACCGTGCTTGGTGTAATCGGCTCAAATGGTGCTGGTAAGTCATCGCTCATGCGAGTCATATCTGGCATAGTCCCGCCGTCAAAGGGGCGAGTTGAAGTTCACGGATCAGTCAGCACTTTACTTGCGCTAGGAGTTGGATTTAATCCTTCCATGACTGGCCGCGCCAACGTTTACTTAGGTGGACTTGCTGCCGGAATGTCACGCGCCGAAATCGACAGTCAATTTGCAGCAATCGCAGATTTTTCTGAATTAGGCGATGCGATAGATGCACCTATGCGTACTTACTCATCGGGAATGTATGCGCGCCTAGCATTTTCAGTAGCGGCCACAGTCCAACCCGATATTTTGATAGTTGATGAAGCGCTCAGCACTGGTGATGCGCACTTTAAAGAGAAGAGCTTAAATCGCATCAAAGAGTTACGTTCAGCCGATCGCGCTTTAATTCTAGTAAGCCATGCAATGGCAACTATCGAAGATGTCTGCAACGAAGTCGCTTGGTTGCATAAAGGCAAGCTAATGGCCCGCGGCAATCCAGCAGATGTCATTGCGCAATATCGCGAATTTACCAACGCTGGAAAGAGCGCGGCAGCAAATGAGGATGTTTAGAAAGTTAGCAGCGTCTTTATCTGTGGCACTTTTCTTAGTTGGTGCGCCATTTTCGGCTAGCGCTGCTGAAATCCCAGCAACTTTTTCATTCTCAGGTAGCGGTTATGGCCACGGGGTTGGGATGAGCCAGATTGGTGCGCGCGCAAAAGCGCTTGCTGGAGAATCTGCTACCGCGATATTGAATTATTACTACACCGGAACCACCATTGAAACGGCAACCGATACCCAGATCTTGCGAATAAATATTGGTCACTTGTTAACTGCGACTAAAGTCCGCAGTGATTCAACCGGAGCCTCTCTGCAATTATTTGCAGGGGATTTAGCGGAAACACAAACAACACAAGTGTTATTAACCATCCCAAGCAAAACCACCTTAAATGTAGCTTTGATAAACGGGCAATTAAACCTCTCAACCACGCGTGGATCGAAGATTACTCAAATCTCATCTGGTTCAGTATTTACCTTACGTTGGAGTGGCACTCGTTATCTGGAAGGTGCGCCAACCATTCTTTCGATCACGACAAACGCGATGGTAAATAGATATCGCCATGGACAAATCCAATTTAAAGTTATAAGAGATAAAGCGCTAGGCAAGCGCTTAGAGATTATTAATTCAGTAAGACTTCAAGATGAGTATTTGTGGGGCGTTAGTGAAGTTCCTTCGTTGTGGCCAACTGCAGCGCTACAGGCACAGGCGATCGCCTCGCGAACTTATGCAATTGCTAAATCTGTGAAGATTCGAAGCGCATGTGATTGTCATCTTTATGGATCAATTAGCGATCAATCATTTGTTGGCTACGCCAAAGAAGGTGAACCAAAATATGGTCAATTATGGAAGAGCGCGGTAGATAGCACCCAAGGCCAGATCATTACTTATCAAGGTGTACCAATAACGGCTTACTTCACATCTTCTACCGGTGGTGCAACTGAAACTTCAGAACATGCCTGGGGCACGGCTACTTCGTATACGCAGAGCGTGCCAGATACGGCAAGTGCCGATATAAAGCTCAATCCCAAATTTGCAACCTGGTCTAGACAAGTTCCACAATCAGTAATTGCTGCAGCTTTTCTGCTGCCTGACGTTCTTTCACTGCAAGTACTTTCAGTCAATCCGGCAGGGACGGTTGATCAGATTCAAGCCACGTCATCTTCTGGCGCAACCGCAACGCTTACCGGAGAGACTTTCAGAAGTCGAAGTAAGTTACCTTCGGCTTGGTTTTCAATCACCGTTTAGTTAGCGTGAAGTATTGAGTTAAGTCCGCCCCACGTACCTGTGCGAACTACTACTTCAAGTGAACCATCTAGCGAATTGCGTCTAAAGAGTAAATCGTTAGCGCCAGATAGCTGGCCAGCTTTTACTATTTCACCATCTGGCAGACGCACTTTGGCAGCAGCAGTTATATAGGTTCCCGCTTCGATAACACAGTTATTGCCTAAAGAGATTCCAAGCCCTGAATTTGCACCCAGTAAACATTTCTCACCAACAGAGATAACTTCTTTTCCACCACCACTGAGCGTTCCCATAATGGATGCACCACCGCCAACATCACTGCCGTCTCCAACTACCACACCCGATGAGATTCGACCTTCGACCATTGATGTACCTAGCGTGCCGGCGTTAAAGTTAACGAAGCCTTCATGCATAACTGTTGTACCTGTTGCTAGATGTGCGCCTAAGCGAACTCGATCGGCATCTGCGATTCGGACCCCTGAAGGAATTATGTAATCAACCATTCGTGGGAATTTATCAACGCTAAATACCGTGACATGTCCATATTTAGCGCGCAGTCCAGCCCGAACTTCTTCAAACCCATCTAGCGCGCAAGGACCGGCAGATGTCCAAACTACATTTGCCAATAAACCAAAAATTCCATCCATCACTGCGCCGTGTGGCTTTATTAAGCGATGTGAAAGCAAGTGCAGACGCAAGTATGCATCTGCTGCAGATTGTGGGGCGAGCGCCAAATCAATCTCGATTGAGATTATTTCGCGCTTGACTTTACGTATTTCATCTACGCCAACAAGTGATGTCAGAGTTTTATCTGGCTCTGCACTTAGCGTTCCTAGAGTTGGATTGGGAAACCAGACATCGAGCACAGTTGTGCCAGAAATGGTTGCAATTCCGTGGCCAGATGCCCGCCCGGTAGGTGGCTGCTTTGATGAAGACATGCGATAAGCCTAACCCCTATCCTTTGGCTCATGCATATCGCCGTTTACTGCTCTTCATCTCAGACCATCGATCCAAAATATATTGATTTGGCACATGATCTCGGCGCGGGTATCGCTGCACGATCCTGGGAATTAGTCACTGGCGGCGGGCATATATCTGCAATGGGTGCGGTTTCACGTGGCGCTCGAGAATCTGGCGGACGCACTATCGGTGTTATTCCGCAGCGCTTGGTAGATATTGAATTTGCCGATAAAGAATGCGATGAGCTCCATGTTGTTGATTCAATGCGCAGCCGCAAAGCGATGATTGAAGATTTATCAGATGCCTTCATTGCACTGCCCGGCGGCATCGGAACCCTAGAAGAGCTATTTGAAATTTGGGTGGGCCGTTTTCTTAAGTTTCACGCAAAGCCGGTGATCATCCTTGATCCTTATGATTTATATGCACCTCTTGCAACATTGATAGATCATCTCGAGGAACATGGATTTGTTAAACCAGGACAACGCGAACTTCTGCATTGGGCTAGAAGCGTTGACGAAGCACTTGATATCGCAGCTCAAAAATAGAGATTAAGAAATAACTATGAGCCACAGTATTCGAATCTCCTTAACACTTGCCTGTAACCAAGAGCGCGCCTGGCATGCGATCGCCGATTGGGAAGGCCAAGGGAATTGGATGCTGCAAAGTAAAGTCTGGGTGACCTCACAAATCCGAGAAGGCGTTGGTACATCGATCGCGGCTTTTACCGGACCGTTCTATAAGAGCTATCCAAAATTCGCAGCGCTTGGTTTGCTAGATACGATGGTTGTCACTAATTGGCAGCCACCTATTCGTTGCGATGTTTTGCATACCGGTAAAGTTCTAAAAGGCACCGGAACCTTCGAACTAGTTGAGATTTCAAAGAACGCCACCAGATTTAATTGGTCAGAAGATATCGAGTGCTCGCGCCTACAATTCTTAGCGATCTATCCATTTCTCTGGATCGGTGTGCGAATATCGCTGGCTCGCCTCTCCACATCACTACGCCCACCCGAGTAACCTTGCACCTATGACCGCGCCCTTATCCCTCACGGATGCCTTGGCGCAGTTGCCGGAGGAAGAGCGGATCATCTTGTCGCTTCATTATCTGCGATCGCTTCCAAGTAGCGAGATTGCTCAAATGCTCGGCGTCCCTGAAAAATCGGTTGTTGCAGTCATGGCATCTGGAAAGGCGCGAATTACCGCGCTCCTTGGACTTATCTAGACTTGACTAGGGCCACCGCCTTGGCCGATTTCATACCTAGCCCCAAATGCGAGATACTTATCCCCTGTAGAAATACGTGTAGTCGATCAAGGCTCACGGGCCCTAGGCAGTAAATAGGCATTAAAGGAGACTTCCCAATGGCAGCCATGAAACCTCGTACTGGTGATGGACCGATGGAAGTAACCAAGGAAGCGCGCTCGCTAGTTATGCGTATTCCACTCGAAGGCGGGGGACGCCTAGTTGTCGAATTAAATGCACAGGAAGCCAACAACCTCAGCGCAGCTCTCGAAGCCGCGGTCGCTTTAATCAAAAAGTAACTCAACTCAACTCGTTTTCCTACCCGCCTGCGGCGCATTCTGGCCCAGCACTGGATAGCCTTTGGCAATCATGACCACTAAAACCGCGGTGAAAAATCTGCCGAAATTTTCCGCATCGCTACTTAGCGCGATTGAGGTGACGGTTGAGGCGCTCGCCGATTCTCAGGCGATTGCGATCGGATTTAAGGCGACTGCCGAAGGTGAATCAACGACTTACGATTTTCCAGCTCATTGCGCACTAGTTAAAAAGTTAGAGAAGTTATTTGATTTAAATCTAAGTGATGAACTTGAGTTTTTCTCTGCAGCTGGAAAACCCGGCGAAATATTTGAAATTCCAGTGGCATCAGATCAGATGCAGGCAGATCGCATACTTTTAATTGGGTTGGGCGACGGGACGACTCCTTCGCTGCGCCTTGCCGGTGCTGCTTTAGGACGCAAAGGTCGCGGCAAGGCCACCGTTATCTCTTCTATTTGCGTGGCAAATCACGACCAGTTAAAAGCATTTGCCATTTCGGTACAGCTCGGCGCATATATCTGGACTCAGAAAACTGGAGCAACG
Source organism: Actinomycetota bacterium (assembly GCA_947465365.1). Lineage (GTDB taxonomy): Bacteria > Actinomycetota > Actinomycetes > Nanopelagicales > Nanopelagicaceae > Planktophila. The sequence goes on from CANIAV010000032.1 coordinate 5,232, forward strand.
CAAGAGTTGCCACAATTTTTATTTGCAACTGAGCGAGCTGAAACGATAGTTGATGCCGGTGTAATCGCCAGCGCTATTTCACGTACTCGCGATTTGGTACACACACCCTCCAATATCAAAAGCCCACTTTGGGTAGCCAATGAAGCAGAGAAGATAGCGGCCGAGAATGGGTTAGAAATTCGAGTTTTGGCAGGTAAAGAGTTAGCCGAATTTGGTGGGCTACGAGCGGTAGGTAATTCATCACCGAAACCTGGTCCGCGTTTTGTTGAACTCACTTATCACCCAAAGGGAATGAAAAAGAATTCAGGCGCCCTGCCACACGTTGTGATTGTCGGAAAAGGAATCACCTTTGATACCGGTGGCGTTTCTTTAAAACGTCCTTACGACACCATGATGGCGATGAAGACCGATATGGCAGGTTCTGCCGCCGCCCTTGGCGCCATAAGTGCGCTCACACATTTTCAACCGCAGATACAGGTAACGGTTTTGATGATGCTCGCCGAGAATGCTCTGTCAGGAACTTCGCAACGCCCTAGCGATGTAATTACGCAATATGGTGGAAAAACGGTAGAAGTCTTAGATACCGATGCCGAAGGCAGGCTGGTTTTAGCAGATGGTCTGGCATATGCCGATAAGAATTTACGCCCAGATTATTTAATTGATATCGCAACGCTAACCGGTTCTGCAACTTTAGGTTTAGGTAGACAACATGCTGCGATGTATACCCGCGATAAGAACATAGCCGAGAGTTTTTATGAGGCAGGCCAACGTTCTGGTGATCGGGTTTGGCATATGCCTTTGGTCGATGATTATCACGAAGCGCTAGAAAGTCCGATTGCAGATTTAAGCCACGTTACAGCTAAGAAGAAATTTAGCGCCGGCTCAATAACTGCAGCGCTCTTCCTTGAACAATTTGCTGGTGAACGGACCTGGATTCACTTTGATATCGCAGGAGTCGCTCGTAGCGAAGTAGATGCTGGCGAAAATCCTAAAGGCGGCACTGGTTTCGGTGTCCGACTTCTAATCGAATGGTTAACCACACTCTAATGATGATCGACCCACACACATATGCTGAAACTTTTCTGCCCGAAGATGAAATCAAGAGAAATGCTCGTGCCGTTGGCGAAGAAATGGGCGCGGTAGATGCAACACCTGGAACCGGCGCTTACCTAAAACATCTGGCACATATTTTATCGGCGCAATCTGTTGTTGAAATTGGTACCGGCTCAGGCGTTGGTGCGCTCTGGGTTTTAGAAGGCATGTTGGCAAGTGGCACTTTGACTTCAATAGATAATGAAATGGAACATAGCAACGCAGCTAAAGGTGCATTTCTAGATGCAGATATTGCTGCAGCGCGCTTTCGCCTAATCACCAACCCTGCGATGGATGTTGTCACTAAGTTAGCTGACCGTGCCTATGACTTGGTTATCTTCCGCCATGATCCAGAGGATTTACCATTTGCCATAACTGAAGCTCATCGCATTTTGCGCAGTGGTGGCGTCTTTGTAATTGACAATTTCTTCGGTGGTGAAAAAGTTTCAGATCCGGCACAACGTGATCCCAAGACTGTGGCGCTGCGTGAGGCTGGGAAATCACTTAAAAACCAGGTAGACCTTTGGGTGACTTCACTCATACCGGTCGGTGATGGTTTGTTACTTGCTACAAAACTGTAGGAAGATGGGCTTATGAGTAATTCACAACCATCTGGAGGCCCTGCCGGCCCGTGGTGGATAGCGGCAAATAAAAGCAGCAAAGCCAATTTGATTACTCGCTCTAATGCAATCCTTTTAGCTTTTGTGGCTGGTTTAGTTGGCTCAATATTTGGTGCATCTTCATCTGGTTCACTCTTTGGCCACTCGATAAATATTTCTCACACTTCAAATGCGATCGAACGCGCTCCGGGTTCTGTGGCAGATATCGCCAAACGAGTTATTCCTTCAGTTGTTTCTATTGAGGCTACTACTAAAGATGGTGGAGCAACTGGCACTGGTTTTGTAATTGAAAGCAACGGTTACATTCTGACCAATAATCACGTAATTGCAGCCGCGGTATCTGGCAACGGCACGATAGATGTGACTCTTAATAACGGACAGAAATACACTGCCAAAGTAATCGGTCGAGATTCGTCTTACGATTTAGCAGTATTAAAAATTGCCACAACTGGGCTAACAGCTTTGCAATTTGGCGATAGCGATAAAGTCGCAGTCGGTGACTCTGTTATCGCAATCGGATCCCCACTTGGACTTTCCGGAACCGTAACCTTAGGAATCATCAGCGCCAAAGATCGCGCTGTTACTGCCGGGGAAACTGGAAGTGATAACTCATTTATTAATGCGCTACAAACCGATGCGGCTATCAATCCTGGTAATTCTGGAGGCCCATTAGTGGATGCAACAGGTGCGGTGATTGGCATTAACTCTGCAATAGCGACTCTGGGTTCATCCTTTGGTTCCCAAAGTGGATCAATTGGATTGGGATTTGCTATACCAATCAATCAAGCGCGCAAAACCGCTGATCAATTGATTAAGAACGGTAAGGCAACTTACCCAGTCATCGGAATTTCAATTGATATGAAA
>CANIAV010000033.1 GCA_947465365.1 Actinomycetota bacterium
CGTCCGCTCTTCGCAGATTGGGCTGGTTCGCAGAAATCGTTTCTGATGGAGAACTTCTACCGACTCCAACGTACTCGCCTCAACATTCTGATTGAAAAAGAAAAGCCAACTGGTGGCGCCTGGAACTTTGATAAAGAAAATCGCTTGCCACCTCCAAAGCAATATGACGGGGCACCCTATTTAGAACATAAGCGCGATGAAATTGATCTAGATGTAGCTAAAGAGTTAGGTATGGAAGCCACAACAACTTGGGCCACCACTCGCAAGGGCGCACTAGCTCAATTAAGAAACTTCATCGACAACCACTTCGCCGAATTCGGCCCACTCGAAGATGCCATGACCACAGATAATTGGGCGCTGCATCACTCACTTCTCTCGCCCTATTTAAACAACGGACTCATCCATGCCGAAGAGGTAATCACTGAAGCAATCAAAGCTTTTAACGCAGGCAAGGTTCCTATCGAATCCTGCGAAGGTTTTATCCGACAAATCATCGGCTGGCGCGAATATGTAAATGGCATGTATTGGTTCCTAGCCCCGGATTACCGCGAGAACAATCAACTAAACGCCACCCGCAAATTACTTCCGTTATTTACTGATCCAAATAAAACAAAGATGAATTGCATCAAAGAAACAGTCACTGACATCAATAATCGTGCCTGGGTTCATCACATCCCCCGCCTAATGCTTCTAAGCAATCTGGCACTAATCACCGGCACCAATCCCCAAGAGTTTCTCGATTGGATGCGCGAAGTATTTATCGATGCCTCTGAATGGGTAATGGTTCCAAATGTAATTGGTATGGGTGTGCACGCCGATGGCGGTGCCATGATGACAAAACCATATGCCGCAGGTGGTGCCTACATCTCTCGAATGTCTAACTATTGCAAGGGATGCGAATACAACCCAAAGCTTCGTATCGGTGAAACCGCTTGTCCATTCACAACTTTGTACTGGGATTTCTTAGATCGTCACAAAGAAACCTTCGCCAAGAACCATCGCATGAGCCAACAATTTTTCGGCCTCAATCGCCTAAGTGATCTGCCTGAACTTAAAGTGCGGGCAAAGGAAGTGTTAACAGGACTTGAACTTGGTGAAATCTAAGCGAAGTTAAATCTAAGACTCGAAGTCGCCGCCTCTGCCGGTAATCTTTTTCTTGCTCCGTACCGGACGCTCATATGAAATGAGCAGGGCAAAGAGAGCCACGGCAAAGACAGCTACGACTATAAATTTTTCCAAGGATTTATCCGAGTACTGCCCAGACGACAAGCGCGAAGACTGCAATTCCCAGCCCAACAATCGCAATTGCAGACATAGATAACAGGCCACGAGAAAGAGCAACTCGCTTTGATAGCTCGGATGGGTTCGTTAATCTCTTTAGATCAATAAGAAGTACTTCGGCTTCACGAATAGTTGCGTACTGAGAAATTATTGCCAAAATTCCAGTAGCGGCAGCAACGCCAATTGTTAAATACTTCGCACCATCTGATGCGGTTTCAAATTTACCAAAAGCTGCAACAACAAAGACACCGATAAGCATCAAGGTTGGAGCAATTTGGGCGTGAATAACTTGTGAGCGCTTTGTGTTCCAGAGTTCTAAAAGATCATCTTCTTCCATAGCAATCTCCTTGCTCGATATTTACTCTTTGGTCCCGTTCTGGGATGAGTAAAAGATTAGGGGTTGAACCTGAAATTAGCGCGGTCAAATCAAAAAACGCGCGAAATTCACCCAATCTTCCGGACTAAGAGGTGATGTCCTTGTGTGCAAAGCGGTTGATGGAAAGTGCAAAGAGAACGATTCCCGAGATGGCGCAATAACTAGCGCCCCGAATCATGATCGACCAGTCAATTGTCGTGGCCAGTGCATCAAACCAGGAGAAGGCATAGTGAACCGGCAGCCAATCACGAATCTTTCCCAGTGCAGTAATTGCATCGAGGATATTAAGCAAGATTGAAATACCAACTGCGACTCCGACAGCGCCCAGAGGTGCATCGGTACGAACGCTTAAGTAAAAAGCTAGGCCAGCGACGAATAAGAGTGAGATTGCAAGATATCCAGTCATGATTCCAATTCGCGATATCGCAACTGAGTTATCAAATGTTGCACCAAGTGGTGTTTGCAGTGGCTTAGTACCAAAGGCAATCGTGCCTACTATCCAGGCAGAAATCGGCATCAAGAGAACTGCGATGGCCGACAAGGTAAGGCTTACTTTAATTTTCTGTAGTAACAACCGTGTGCGTGGAACGGGCGCCGCCAAAAGATAACGAAGTGTTGACCACGATGCTTCACTTGCAACCGTGTCGCCATTAAACAAAGCAATTACCGTCACAAGTAAGAATGGCGTTGCGAAGTACAACATCGTGACTGTGAAATTTGCCGCCCCAATTGTTGCCAGGCCAATCAAATCTGTCGTTCCAGAACCAAGTCTTGTCGGTCCACCACTATTTCCAGATGGCCCAAACTTGACCGCGATTGCAACGAGAATTGGCAGTGAAAGGATAAATGCATAAGCAAATGCAGTTCGCTTGCGCTTTAACTGGCGATAGAGCTCTACCGAATAAGGCAGCGTCTTTGCGGCTGAGTAACTCATTTCTTATCCTTTCCGATTACCAAGTCATCGCCGATAAGTTCGAGAAAAATCTCTTCTAAAGTTTCGGATTTTTTATTGCGATTTAGAATCTTTTTCATCGGACCAAATGCAATTAATTGACCACGGTGCATCAAGACGACATGGCTACAGGTTTGTTGGACCTCAGCTAAAAGGTGAGAAGAGACAATAACTGTGCGGCCGGTCGATGCGTATCGCTTTAGAACATCGCGCATCTCTGCGATCTGTTGTGGGTCGAGGCCATTTGTTGGTTCATCAAGTACAAGCAGATCAGGTGCACCAAGCATCGCTTGCGCAATTGCTAAACGCTGGCGCATACCTTGGCTATATGAACGCACCTTCTTATCTAACGCAGTTCCCAATTTAGTAATCGCAACTACTTCATCGAGATTCTGATCGCCATCGCGACCAATCGAACGCCAATAAAGCGCTAAGTTTTCCCGCCCTGATAGATGTGGCAAAAATCCTGGACCTTCGACAAAACTTCCCAAGTTTGCAAGAGCAGGTGAGCCTGGATAGACCGGCTTACCATCCATATAGATCGAACCTTCAGTTGGGAAGATCAATCCCATCATCATGCGAAGTGTTGTTGTCTTACCCGCACCATTAGGACCAAGCAAGCCGACAACTTGTCCGCGTTCAACTGTAAATGAGAGATCAGAAACTGCGCGATAACCATCTTTATATACCTTGCCTAAATTAGACACCTCAACAAGCGAGGTGCTCTCGTCATGACTTGGTGCAATCTTTGGTCGGCGGATTCGCACATAAACAAAAGCAGCAATCAAAGTTATGAACGCTGCAATTGGCCACAGTAAATTGCCACTAGAAGATTTTGATACCGAAGCGTTAACAGTTCGGTAGGTCAACGGTGAAAGGGCAGAAACCGAGTAGAAACGCGAAAGTTTTGGTAATTCATAACCTTGGTCAGTACTTGAAATCCCAACTGCAATTACATCGCCAACAGATGCATCGATAATTGTTGCTGGTAGTTCAACAGTTATATCTCTGCCGCCTTTGGGAATATTTGCCAATCTAACTGGTGCGACAATGCCGTTTGGCTGATTGATTGCGCCACCTGGTGATTTAGTCACGAGTGAGAAGAACAAAACTGCATCACCTGTGGTGCTTGTAACTCGTACCTTTATCGATGAAGGTCCGACGATATTAATTGGTTGAGTAAGCGGCGCAGATTCAAGCAACCCACTCTGTCCAGGTAAGAGCGCGGGACTAAAGCCCGAAATCCCAGATAAGACTCGTGATGCAAGCGCGCCGCCACTTCCGATTCCAGGAAGAGAGGAGATTGCACTTGGTATTCCACCAATTGGATATGAGGCCGCAACCGTCGGAGTCACTAACTGCAATTGATTTTCAGCCGCACCAATAGGCAGCTCTGAACTACTAAATACCTTAGGAATAACTGTTGAATCCTGCAATGAGATTGTGCCATTGGTCTTAGTAAATTGAAACTTTGGAAAATCAATCGTTTCATTTGATAGATACTTCTTAAACCAATTTAGATATTGGCCGCGCAAGTATTCGCTCTGATCCAAGCCACCATCGTGACCTCCGGCATGCCAAATCATTGATAGTGGAAGTTTCGGCCTTGCCTTCGCAATAATTGCGGCAGTTCTATAACTTTCACTCAATGGAAAGAGTGAATCGGCTTGGCCCTGGCTAAGAAGTGTTGGCGCAGTGATGCCAGATACAAAATTGGCTGGCGATACCGATGCCATCAATTTTTGTTCACTTGCCGAAGGCTCGCCACTTATTGCAGCGTTTGTATAAGCATCACACCACTCTTGGGTAAATGATCCGCACTCTCCTAAGTAAGCGTTCTGCAATGAAACGGCTGAGAAGAATGTTCCAGCCCAAACTTTTTTAAATGGTCCAGAAATATTTGACCCGACCACAGATTGCGGAAAGAGATCACTCTGCAAATTACTCCAAGTGATATCTGAAACCACCGCATCGATTCGCCTATCTTGGCTGGCGCTCAAAAGCGCATTTGCCCCGCCATAAGAGCTTCCCATAATTCCAACGCGCGGATCGCCCGCTTTATCCTGCTTCACATATTTGCTCTTGGAAAGATATGAAATCAAAGCGCTCGTATCTTTTACCTCAGCGCCAATTGCATTCATTTCAATCTGGCCGGTTGATTTTCCAAAGCCCCGCGCAGTCCAAGTAAGCACCGCAAAACCTTTTGAGGTGAAATATTTCGCATCATCTGCCACTGAATCTTTGCTGCCCCCAAATCCATGCGCAATTAATATTGCTGGGGCTGGCGTCTTGCTAGGTAGATATAACGAGGTATCAATAGATATGCCAGGCGCAGTTGTAATTGATTTAACAATTATTGAATCTGCCGCAGCACTTACTGGAAAACTGAGAGAAATTAGAGACAAGCCAGAGAGTGTGCAAGCAGCAACAAATCTCGAAATCTTCACTACCCAACACTATTTGGATTCTCAGTGCACTGCATCTTGAGAACTTCGGTATTCTCTGCGCCATGAAGGTTAAATCTCTTTCGATTACAGTCGCTGCTCTGTTACTTGTTTCACTCATCCCCCAATCCTCAAGTGCAGCGAGCGCCCCAAAAATGAAGCGCTACACAGTCACCATGCAGAAAGCTCATCTGCCCACCGCCCCGAATAACGGCACCGATGATTACCGCTGCTTCTTGCTCGATCCAAACGTCACAGAAGATTCAATCATCAGAACGATCCAATTCATCCCCCAGCAAAAAAATTATGTGCACCACGCAATTATCTTTCGTGTGACCGATGCTGATCTGGCTGAAGCAATAACAGCCGATAAAAATGGCACCGGTTGGCCATGCTTTGGTGGCACTGGACTCGGTGGAATGCTCTCAACTTTCGTCTCCTCTCCTTGGCTAAGTTCTTGGGCACCAGGCCGTGGCAAAGATGTTTCACCTGCCGGTTACGGAACCCCATTTAAAAAAGGTGAACGATTTGTCCTTCAAGTTCACTACAACCTTCTCGCAGCAAATGGTGGAAAGTTAGTAACCGATAGGTCAAAAATTGTCATGGAAGCTATTCCTGCGAAGGGTGCAACCGTTAAGCAATTACATGTTGAACTCTTCCCAGCACCAGTCGAACTTGCCTGTCCCCCAGGTGTTACCGGTCCTCTCTGTGATCGCAAGAAATCACTTATCGATCTTGCATCCCGCACCAGTACAACAAGCGCATTTGAAGCCACCGGAATAAATGTTCTCTGCGGTCAAGATCCCTTTAAACCAACACCATCTTTAACTTCGCAGTGCGACAAAGTTATCAACTCAAATTTCAATGTAATCGCAGCCGCGCCCCACATGCACCTCTTGGGTCGCACCCTTAAATTGATTCTCAATCCCGGCACACCAAGTGAAAAAACTCTTCTAAGCGTCACCAACTACAACTTCGATGACCAATCCTCGACAGTGCTTAAAAAACCGGTACCAGTTAAAGCTGGTGACACCATCCGCGTTGAATGCACATTCGATCCAACTCTGCGCCAGAAGATTCCCCAACTAAAAACCTTGGCACCTCGCTATATAACTTGGGGCGAGGGTTCTTCCGATGAAATGTGCCTCGGAGTTATCGCGGCCACAAAGGCTTAGGTAAATTCTTCTGTTCCTAGCTCTTCCTTAAAAACTCTAGAACTAACCTCGAGACCTCTTCGGACTTCTCTTCCATAAGCGGAATCATTCCGCCTTGAATTACTGCTTTAGATATTCCCTTGGTGTTCTTTAAGCCGTTAACAAACTTGTCAGCCTGTGGGAAAGCAAATGGATCATCCGACGGAGCCAAGATCAAGACTTGCGAAACAATTTTATCTACTTGTTCTTCTATGACATAAGCAGCACATGCCGCATGCCCATCAAGCGGATTTAGACCAACTGCAAGTGAATCGTGAATGAATCGATTCAAGATCTCTGGTTTATTCTTTGGATAATACTTGTATCGCTTCGCCCAATTCTGCGTTAAATGCGATCCATCTTCAGCGATAACCGCATCGTCCACACCATCGCCATCTCTATGCTTTTCACGGTATTCCTTATCTGCAAATGGCGCAGCCGAAATAATTAATTTATCAACTCGATCCGAATATTGCGCTGCAACCGCAAATGCCACCAACCCGCCCGTATGGTGACCAAGAAGATTAAAAGTCGGCAAACCCATCGCATCGGCTAAAGCGATAACTCCCGATGCATATTTCTCAATTGTCTGAGGCGCAGGAAATTTCGCACTCTGCCCAAATCCATACATATCCATTGCAATCACTCTGTGCTCCACAGCCAACAACGGAATCAATTCCCGAAATTCATCCCAAGATCTTGGGGTCTGGTGCAGAAGAATTATGGGATCGCCTTGCCCTGCAGTAGCAATATGCAATTGCCCAAGATCAGTTTTAATGTATTGAAATTCCATAGACCCAAAAGACTACCCACTATCTTGAAAAATCGTTGTAATCTTTCACCATGAATTACCCAGCACTGCGCAAAACTTTGCAAGCAGGTTCCATAGTCTTTGGCGCATCCGCTCTTTTCCTTCTCGTTCTACCCAAACTATTTCTCGATCTCTTAGCCCTAGACACCAGCGATGACTTAATCTGGTCAATGCGCATGATTGGAATAACAGTCTTTGCCCTCGCCGGAAACATGTGGAACAACGCATCCCAGAGCAGTGATGCCCGTGTTGGCAACGTTGCAAAAGTAATGTGTATCAGCGCAACTGCACTCGGAGTTCTAACTCTTATGATCCCAGCGGAACTAACTTGGTTCACCTATGCATACGCAGCAGTTGGCTTTGGCTTTGGAGTTTCTTATGCTGTGAATCTGGTGCGGAAGTAGCAGTAACTAATCTAGGCAATTACCGTTGTCAGTCCCCCTCCATAAAATCCCCTTATGGATTTCGCTTTAGAGAGAATTCGCACTCTCGAACCCGATAGCGATGACGAGTGCTACCTGCTCGAAATCTCTTGGCTCTATCACCGCATAGTTCTAACTGGCTCTCAAATACCCGTCGTCGATCTTGCCTACGAATTAGTTTTACCCGAAGACTTCATCGGTGAATGCGTCAGCACCGCTATGGACCTTGGCCTACTAACTAATCCAAAACGTGGAACTTTCGGAGGGACAATCTCCCAAAAAGCGCTGCGTAAGTTAAAGCAGGTGGGGAGGCATCGGGA
>CANIAV010000034.1 GCA_947465365.1 Actinomycetota bacterium
AACATTTGATGCAACCGGTCCTGCTAAGCGCCCTGCTGTGCAAGTAGGAGATCCCTTTGTTGAAAAAGTTTTGATCGAATGTTCACTTGAAATTTTTGCTGAAGATTTGGTCGTTGGCATCCAAGACCTTGGCGGGGCAGGCTTATCTTGCGCTACTAGCGAGCTGGCATCCGGTGGCAGTGGTGGAATGAAGGTCGAACTAGATCGAGTTCCGCTGCGCGATGCCACCTTGTCACCCGAAGAGATTTTGATGTCTGAGTCGCAAGAGCGTATGTGTGCAATCGTTGAACCAAAACATATTGACCGCTTCTTAGAAATCTGCAAGAAATGGGATGTAACAGTTACCGTAATTGGTGAAGTAACTGATGGCGAGCGATTAGAAATTACCTGGCACGGCGATCTCATTGTCGATGTACCACCTCGTACCGTGGCTCACGACGGTCCGGTATATAACCGTCCATTGGCAAAACCAGAATATATAGATCTCGTTAACGCCGAAATTATTAACGTGCCTCGTCCTGAGACTGTAGATCAAATTAAAGATACCGTTCTTAAATTAGCTGCTACCCCAAACCTGGCAGATAAATCTTGGGTGACATCACAATACGATCGTTATGTCCAAGGAAATACCATTCAATCCCAACCTGATGATTCTGGAATGGTTCGAATTGATGAGAAGACAAACTTGGGTGTGGCCATTGCAACTGATGCCAACGCTAACTGGTCATATTTAAATCCTTATGAAGGAGCAAAGCTTGCGCTTGCGGAGGCTGCACGCAATATTGCAACCGCGGGCGCAAAGCCGCTAGCCGTTACAAACTGTCTTAACTTTGGATCTCCCGAAGATCCTGGTGTGATGTGGCAATTTGCTGAATCTGTGCGCGGCCTTGCCGATGGTTGTTTAGAAATGGGTCTGCCAGTAACAGGTGGCAACGTCTCTTTCTATAATCAAACTGGATCTGTTGCTATCTTGCCAACGCCAGTTATTGGTGTGCTCGGTGTTATCGATGATGTACGCACCAGAACACCCATGAGTTTTGATCGTGCTGGCTTAGAACTATTTTTACTTGGAGACACCGAAGATGATCTCGCCGGCAGCGAATGGGCTTATATGCACGGCCAACGTGGTGGAAAGGCGCCGATCGCTGATTTACAGCGAGAAATGCGCTTAATTGATCTGCTTGTCGCGGGCCGAACTTCACAGATATTTACAGCAGCACATGATCTAAGCCAAGGCGGATTAAGTGCAACGTTAACTGAGATGGTGCTGCGCCATAACGTGGGTGCTGATATCTCAATTGAAAATGTGGGAACTACTTTAATTTCCGAATCACCAGGCCGCGTAGTTGTTGCAGCAGAGCCAACAAAAGCTGCTGCGCTTTTGGCATTGGCGGCAAAGCAGCAAATAACAATTACCAAAATCGGCACAACTGGTGGCGATAGTCTGGTAATCAATGGCGCAGATATTTCACTAAATGAACTTCGCAAAGCCCATACCGAAACCTTCGAAAAGTTATTTGGATAAATATGCGCGATCCTGAAGTTCTCGAAGCGGTGAAGCAGACCCTTGCTGCACTTGTAGAACGCTCGCCTGGACGAGCCATCGAAGTTCGCATCCCACCATATGCAGCTATCCAATGTGGTGATGGACCAACACATACCCGTGGCACCCCAGCAAATGTGATTGAGATGAACGCCGATACTTGGTTGGCACTTGCCTACGGTGATCGCACATGGGCAGATGCGATGTCAGCAGGGTTAATTAACGCATCAGGTGCGCGTGCTGATTTAACACAACTCTTGCCGATTAGGATAAAGCCATGACGCGCCGCCCAGATGGTCTGCTCAACCACAACGTCTTAGATGACGATAAAGCGCCGCAAGATGCATGTGGTGTCTTTGGAGTTTGGGCACCTGGCGAAGAAGTTGCCAAGTTAACTTTCTATGGTCTCTACGCCTTGCAACATCGCGGCCAAGAATCTGCAGGTATTGCCGCAAGCGACGGTGAACGAATTTTAATTTATAAAGATATGGGCCTAGTTTCGCAAGTCTTTACTGAAACTGATCTAGCAAGCCTGACTGGTGATTTAGCGATCGGCCATTGTCGCTACAGCACCACCGGTTCCAGTACTTGGGTTAATGCTCAACCAACGCTGCGACCTACTAAATACGGCACTTTGGCGCTGGCTCACAATGGAAATTTAACTAATACCGGCGATCTGGCTGAGATGGTGCAGAAACTTGAAGGCGATTCTGCAAAGAACGGTCGAGGCGCAACAACTGATACTGAAATCATGACCGCGCTAATTGGTCTGCAAGATGAGAAGAACGTTGAAGCTAGCGCGATCGCAGTATTGCCAAAGCTAGAAGGTGCGTTCTCACTCGTATTTATGGATGAGAAAACTTTATATGCTGCGCGTGATCGCCATGGTGTTCGTCCCCTTGTGATCGGAAAGCTAGATCGTGGTTGGGTGGTTGCATCAGAGACTGCGGCGTTAGATATTGTCGGAGCCGCATTTGTGCGCGAAGTCGAACCCGGAGAATTTTTAGCAATCAATGAAGATGGAATTCGATCTCAGATGTGGGCAAAGCCAGATCCCAAAGGCTGCCTCTTTGAATATGTTTACTTAGCACGTCCAGATACAACAATTGCTGGACAAGGCGTTCATGCAACGCGCGTACGTATCGGAAAGCGTTTAGCGATTGAAGCGCCAGTTGAAGCAGATTTGGTAATTCCAGTTCCTGAATCCGGTACACCTGCGGCGATTGGTTTCGCTCAACAATCTGGAATTCCATATGGACTTGGATTGGTAAAGAATTCATATGTTGGTCGAACCTTTATTCAGCCTTCACAAACTATCCGCCAGCTCGGTATTCGTTTAAAGTTAAATCCGCTCCGTGAAATTATTGAAGGAAAGCGAATCGTTGTTGTTGATGACTCGATTGTGCGCGGTAATACCCAACGCGCGATAGTGCGGATGCTCCGTGAAGCAGGTGCCCGCGAGATTCACGTTCGTATCTCCAGCCCACCTGTTGAATGGCCATGTTTTTACGGTATTGACTTTGCATCTCGTGCAGAGTTAATTGCTAGTGGTTTAGAGATTGAAGAGATTCGCCGTTCTATCGGTGCAGATTCTTTAAGTTACGTATCCCTTGAAGGTTTAATCGCCGCTACAACTATTGCCGAAGGCAAGCTCTGCACTGCTTGTTTTACTGGGAAATATCCCATTTCTGTACCAACCGATATGTCTGAAGGCAAGATGCGCCTTGAGATCACCGAAACAGTTAAAGACCATGAGCACATATAAAGATTCAGGCGTCGATATCGATGCTGGAGATCGCGCCGTTGAATTAATGAAGGCATCAATTGCTAAGGCAACTCGCCCAGAAGTCATGGGTGGTATCGGTGGTTTTGCCGGGCTTTTTGATGCCAGTGCGCTGAAGAAATTTAATAAACCGCTACTTGCTACATCAACTGATGGCGTTGGTACCAAAACCGAGATTGCTCGGCAGATGGGAATCTACGACACGATTGGCGAAGATTTAGTTGCCATGGTCGTCGATGATCTAGTTGTTTGTGGTGCCGAACCTTTATTTATGACTGATTACATCGCGGTTGGAAAAGTTATACCCGAACGTATCGCTGAGATCGTTAAGGGAATTGCGCGTGGTTGCGAAAAAGCTAACACCGCTTTAATTGGTGGAGAAACTGCAGAACATCCCGGTTTACTAAAAGAAGATGAATTTGATATTGCAGGAGCCGCAACCGGCGCAGTAGATGCCGATAAACAATTAGGTTCTCATCGCGTCAAAGCCGGCGATGCAATCATCGCAATGCCAGCAAGTGGATTCCATGCCAATGGATTTTCATTAGTCCGCCATATCTTGGCTACGCAAAAGTTAGATCTTCAGAAGCAGTATGAGGGATTAAATAAATCACTTGGTGAAATTCTTTTAACTCCAACTGAGATTTACACCTTGGATTGCTTGGCTTTGATTAAGTCACAAGCAGAAAATATCCGCACTTTTTCACACATCACTGGTGGCGGATTAGCCGATAACACTGCCCGAGTTATTCCAGATGGGTTAATCGCAAAATATGACCGCACGACTTGGGCGCTTCCTCCAGAGATGAAATTTATGGCTGATATTGCAGGGGTTCCGCAATTAGATATGGAGCGGACCTGGAATTGTGGAATCGGCATGGTCGCCATCGTCGATCCTGCAATTGCAGACTTGGTCATCAGATCGCTGGCGGCGCGGGGGATGAAGGCATGGGTAGCAGGCTCAATTCACGCTCAAAGTGGCCCAGGAGCGGCGGCTTTGGAAGGTAACTACCTGACGCGATAACCTACGCGCCTTGAAGAAAATAACGTTGGTAAGGAGGTCGCCCAATGGGTCGCGGCCGTGCAAAAGCTAAGCAGACAAAAGTTGCAAGAGATCTCAAGTACAACTCTCAGGAGATGGATCTAGATCGCCTTGCTAAAGAACTCCATGGCGAAGATTCTTCAAATAAATCTCGCGATGATGAAGATCCATTCGCTGAGGGTAATTACATCCCGCGTGCTTAATTTCTCACGTGTAAGTTAATTGCTGTGAGACCAACTCCTTACGTAGCATCTCTTCGTATCTACGAGCCACTTTCTGCTTTCGAACCCGCAGATCGTTTGCGTTGGCAAGGATTAACTGCAGATGAAGGATCAAAGCGCACGGAACAAGAGTTAGCGCTGCGCCGTTTAGTTTTCCCTGAACCACCGGCTGGTCGTCCCGATGGTGTGCACATTTTAGATTTAGATGGAGTTCGTTATATCTCGCCTTGGTCAACGGCAACTCGTTGTTGGGCAGCCCTTGATGATTTCAAAGAAACTCTGCCATCATCAGTTACCCCGTTTTTTATTCCGCAATCATTAGAAGATGTAATTACCGCAGGCGTTGATTTAATGGAAGATCGTGTTCCACATATCTTGACTGAAAATTGGGTTATTCCGCCCCGGTGGTTCTCGCTATTTATGGCTGAAGATCGCGTGCGCGGCGAAGATGAAGATGGGCTCTTCTGTATTCTGCGAACGACAATTGCCGATGCGAAAGCGCGTACCGAAGTTGCACACCAAACAGTCCGCAGCGCATTCGGTGAAGGTTCTGTTGAAGCCGAAATCGAACACTTACTTGAATGGCTCGATATGTTTCACAATAAATCACTCGTTGAACTCGATTACGGTGGTTTAGCTAATTACTTAGACCACGGGCTGCGTTTAGCCGGTGAAGAAGGCCTGGAGGCAGATACTTCAGTAGAAGATGTCTTGCTTTCGCTATCTGGACTTGCCGCAGGC
The DNA here is from genome assembly GCA_947465365.1 of Actinomycetota bacterium. GTDB lineage: Bacteria > Actinomycetota > Actinomycetes > Nanopelagicales > Nanopelagicaceae > Planktophila. Next base: position 5,331 of record CANIAV010000034.1, read on the forward strand.
GATGGCGAGATGGCTGGTAAAGGCTACGAGCGCCTAGTTTCGCGTTGGCGCATCGTTCAGAGCTTTGAATCTGCCATTTAGCGTTAATTAATTCTTTGTAAGTATTGCTATTTACGCTCACTTTGGCGGATACTTCCGACACTCGTAACAAATCGGACATGTATTAAAGCTAGAGGAGAAGCGTTATGAACCGTCTGCCAGATGCAGAAATCTTGCTCACTCCTCGCGAAGTTGCCGATCTATTTGGCGTTGATCCTAAGACCGTTACTCGTTGGGCAAAGGCCGGCAAGTTAACTTCGATTCGCACACTCGGTGGACACCGCAGATTCCGTAAATCTGAAGTAGATGATCTGCGTAACAACTACTTTAAGAGCGAGACCAAGTAAATAGTTTATGGAATTTTCAGTACTGCAATTTATTTTACTTGGCGCGCTCACATTCGCCTTTGTCGGAGCTCTCACACCACTGATGCGCAAACTCGCGTTAAAGATCGGCGCAGTTGATGCACCAAATCTGGCTCGTAAAGTTCAGAAAGAACCGGTTCCATATTTAGGCGGAGTCGCAATTGCAATTGGCGTAGTTGGCGCTTCCTACGGTTCGCTCTTAGCAGTTGATTTCACAATGGAGACATTTCGTTTAGCTAGCTTTGTCTTGGTTCCGGCAATCGCAATTTCGGCGATGGGCTTGGTCGATGATTTACGTGGCCTAGAACCTTGGCCACGTTTAATTGCGCAAACTGCAACTGGAGCAATAGTTGCAGTAATTCTGACCTCCACCGACACAATGGGCGTTGCTTTCAACAATACTTTTCTGAACTACGCAGTCTCTGTCTTATGGATAGTCGGCGTCTGTAATTCAATTAACTTCTTTGACAATTTAGATGGTGGAGCTGCCGGTACCGTCGCGGTTATCTCAATCTTTCTCTTCTTTATTGCTTATGATCGCCAGCAAGTATTGGTCAGCGCTCTTGCGATTGTTACAGCAGGTGCAACAGCTGGCTTTTTAATGTGGAACCGCGCCCCCGCCAAGATCTATATGGGAGATGCTGGTGCGCTCTTTCTGGGCATCATCATCTCGGTATTAACTATTCGCTTAAGCCCAGGCGTTGTTCCTCAAGTAAAATCCTTTGCTATTCCTTTGGCGCTAATGGCGGTGCCGATTCTTGATACAACAGTTGCCGTCACATCCCGTATTTACCGCGGTATTTCACCATTTCAAGGCGGCAGTGACCATCTCTCGCACCGCTTGATGCGCGTTGGATTAAGTAGACGATTAACTGCATTCACTTTATGGGGCTTAGCCGCCTTCTATGGTGGACTAGCGCTGGCAATCTATATCTGGCCAGATACTGCAGGTTACGAATTGATGGCAATAGGTGCTGCCGCTTGGCTCTTTAAATTGGTCTACTTCTTACGAATTCCATCTGAGGGGTAGACTGCTCAAATGGCTAACAACGATGATGTAAAAGCGAGAATGCTCGCAGCGCTTGAAGCGAAAAAAGGTAAAAAGGGCGCACCTGGAACACAGACACATGCTGAAGGTGGTTCCAAGATTCGTGGTGGCCAACGCAGTGGTGGCGCACCACAAGTACAGCGCAAAGCAGGTCCATCAGGTTCAGGCTCTGCCGGCTAAACCATTTATACCCGTTAGCTAAATCTTTAGCTATGCCCTTTCTTCTGGAAATTAGAGTTAAACCAAATTCCTCGCGCAATAAAGTCGGCGGAAGCACAGGCGAGCCACCACGACTAATAGTTGCAGTTCAAGCACCTGCTGTAGATGGCAAAGCAAATCAAGCCGTTATTAAAGAGTTAGCTTCTGCATTTAATTTGCGCGCCAGAGATTTCACAATCGTTTTCGGAGAATTAGGTCGCGATAAAAGGTTGTTAATTGAAGGCGATGAAAAAACTCTCCAAGCAAAGCTTGAAGAGTTAATTGGTGAACCAAAACTGCTGTAAAAATAAATTTAAAATTATTTAAAAGTTGTGGCTCGGGACAGGATCGAACTGTCGACCTCACGATTTTCAGTCGCGCGCTCGTACCAACTGAGCTACCGAGCCAATATTTAATTGTGATTTAAATAGTTAAAAACTATTAAAAAAGAAGAGAGTGTGTGGACACTCTCTTCTCGTCCAATGAGTTCAGATGTCTTTCGACATTGAACACGCGACCCGGACGGGACTTGAACCCGCGACCTCCGCCGTGACAGGGCGGCGCGCTAACCAACTGCGCTACTGGGCCTTTCCACACATCTAAGAACTTTTAGTTTGTTCATCC
>CANIAV010000035.1 GCA_947465365.1 Actinomycetota bacterium
AGTTTTTGAAAGAATTGGGCCATGAACTCCCTGGCCGAATTGATCTTTCCCTCAAGATGTATTGGTTGTTCACAACTTGGTATCTCTATCTGTTCTTTATGTCGAAAGAGTTGGCATCCACATATTTATTATCGTGAGATATCTGTCTTGGGTAAATCGTATCCCGTAGTTTCAGCTGTGCAGTATTCGCCAATTGCTTCAAAAGTCTTACTTGGCGCCAAAGAATCAAACTTATCCGCTGCCGATACTTTGCTAGCCAACGCAATTGGTCACGCTTTAACTTTTTTTGTAAAAAACTATGGAGGAGGTGACCTAGTAGGCATTCCGTCGCGTAGATCCGCGACTCGAAAGCGGGGCCGCAATTTTATGATTGAAATTGCGAAATCAGTGGCTGCAACTCAATCAACTCAATCATTCGATATTTTGCAACACACAAGGTCGGTAAGAGATCAATCTCAATTAGATGCACAAGCAAGAACCCACAATATTGCGGGCGCCTTTTGCGTATCCTTAAAATCTTCTAAATCAGCCACTCTCGGGAATACTCAGCCACTAATAATTGTTGATGATCTCATCACCACTGGGGCCACCCTCGCGGAGGCGATACGGGCCTTACGGACCGCAGGTTTTGCCGTCATCGGCGCGGTAACAGGCGCTGTCGCTAAACCCCTACGATAAGGGGGTTGATTTTGGAAAGGGCATATAAATGGCAAAGATTATTGATCGCATCATGCGAGCTGGCGAAGGAAAAATCCTGCGCGATCTCAGCAAGATCGTAGATCAGGTCAACTCATTTGAGCCTGCCATCATCGCACTCAGCGATGATGCACTTCGTGGAAAAACTTTAGAATTTAAATCTCGCCTATCAGCCGGTGAGACGTTAGATGGATTGCTGCCTGAAGCTTTCGCGGTCGTTCGCGAAGCAGCAAAGCGCACACTTGGGCAACGTCACTACGACGTTCAAATTATGGGTGGAGCTGCTTTACATCACGGCAATATCGCAGAAATGCGCACAGGTGAAGGAAAGACTTTAGTTGCGACGCTTCCTTCTTATCTAAATGCACTCGCTGGACGCGGTGTTCACGTCGTAACCGTTAACGATTATCTAGCCGAGCGCGATAGCGAATGGATGGGGCGCATCCATCGCTTCCTGGGTCTTTCAGTTGGCGTAATTGTAAATAGCATGACTCCAGCCGAACGTCGTGCGGCATATAACTCTGACATTACTTACGGAACAAATAATGAATTTGGCTTCGATTACCTACGCGACAATATGGCCTGGTCGCTGGAAGATTGCGTACAACGCGATCACTTCTTTGCCGTAGTAGATGAAGTTGACTCAATTTTGATTGATGAAGCACGAACACCTTTAATCATTAGCGGACCGGCAGATAAGGCAACCAAGTGGTATGTCGAATTTGCAAATATCGCCGATAAATTACAGCGCGATACTCATTACGAGGTCGATGAAAAGAAGAAGACGGTCGGAATTCTCGAAGATGGCGTCACCAAGGTTGAAGCGCTACTTAAGATTGAAAACCTTTACGAGGCGGCAAATACAACGCTTATCGGCTACCTAAATAACTCAGTACGCGCCAAAGAGTTATTTAAGCGCGATAAAGATTATGTCGTCATGAATGGCGAGCTTCTAATTGTCGACGAACACACGGGCCGTATGTTGGCCGGGCGCCGCTATAGCGAAGGTCTGCACCAAGCGCTGGAAGCAAAAGAACGCATTGATATTAAAGATGAAAACCAGACTCTGGCGACGATTACTTTGCAGAACTATTTCCGTCTATACGAAACTATTTCCGGTATGACAGGTACTGCTATGACAGAGGCATCTGAGTTCCACCAAATTTATAAGCTAGGCGTAGTCCCAATTCCAACTAACCGTCCTATGCAACGTATCGATCAGGCAGATCTGGTTTACAAATCAGAACTCGGTAAATTTATGGCTGTCACCAAAGATATTGTGGAACGCCATCGCAAAGGCCAGCCAGTTTTGGTCGGTACCGTTTCAGTTGAAAAATCTGAAGAACTATCTGCGCTCTTGAAGAAATCAGGCATTCCGCACGAAGTACTTAACGCAAAACATCACGAACGTGAAGCATCTATTATCGCTCGCGCAGGTGTCAGCGGCGCCGTAACAGTTGCAACTAATATGGCAGGTCGCGGGACTGACATTATGCTCGGCGGTAACCCAGAATTTATGGCAGATTTTGAATTACAACGTCGCAGACTTTCTCCAGTTGATAACGCAACTGAATATGAAGCAGCTTGGCCGGAAGAAATTGCCAAGCAGAAAGCAGCCGTTGCTAAAGGACATGAAGAAGTTGTTGCTCTAGGTGGTCTATATGTATTAGGTACCGAGCGCCATGAATCACGACGTATCGATAACCAGTTACGTGGTCGTTCCGGGCGCCAAGGCGATCCTGGTGAATCTCGTTTCTACCTATCGCTAGAAGATGAGTTAATGCGCCGCTTTAATTCAGGGTTAGTTGAAAGATTCTTATCTGCTGCCGGGCTTCCTGATGATTCGCCCATTGAATCTAAGATGGTCAGCAACGCAATTCGTTCTGCCCAGACTCAAGTTGAAGCGCAGAACTTCGAGATCCGTAAGAATGTTTTGAAATATGACGATGTTATGAACCGCCAGCGTGAGGTAATTTACGGCGAACGCCGCTTGGTACTAGAAGGCGAAGATATTTCTCCGCAGGTGCAAACCTTCGTTGCCGATACCTTGGTTGCCTATGTAAATGCCGAAACCACAAATGGCTTCGGTGAAGATTGGGATCTTGATCGTTTGTGGCAAGCCCTAAAACTTGTTTATCCAATCTCTTTTACTCCAGAAGATATGATCACAAAGATCGGATCGCGCTCGGCGTTAGATGCCGATTATTTAACAGCGCAAATTTTAGAAGATGCGACTGTGGCATATGAAAAGCGCCAAGCCGATCTCGGCGCGGAAGTCATGCGCGAATTAGAACGAAAAGTTCTCTTATCTGTCTTGGATCGCAAGTGGCGCGAGCATCTATACGAGATGGATTATCTACAAGAAGGCATTGGCCTTCGCGCGATGGCCCAACGCGATCCGCTAGTTGAGTACCAACGTGAAGGTTACGAACTTTTTGCTGCGATGATGGATGGAATTAAAGAAGAGCTCGCTAGCTTGGTCTTTAATGTGCAGGTCACGGTAGAAGGCGATGGCTCGCAAGTAAAAGCTGCTGGAATCACCGAGAAGGCAGCAGATATAACAGCGCTGCAATACACCGCCAGCGATGAATCTGGCGTTGCCACAAAGGGCGAAATCTCGCGCAATAGCCAATGCCCATGTGGTTCAGGAAAGAAATACAAGCGTTGCCACGGCGGCGTTTAAAGTAAAAGTAGCTCGGTACATAACCAACGTTGATCAACGCCTTCAAAGCGGATCACCATTGCGCGTAACCGGTCACCAAATCTCACAGTAACTGTTGATTCACAGATCCCATCTAGCGGTTCACATTGATGGATGCTCCGGATTCGACCAATTTCTTTCTGGCTCCCAACTTGTTTCAGTAACTTCATATAGATATGCCGGTGGCATTTGGATATCAACTGCGCAGGTTGGCGCCGACCCGCCCAAATTTCAATAACGCTCACTGCAAATTTCATAGTCCAGGTATGTAGCTCTGGTAGATCAACTGCAGATGTTGGCATTGGCTCAAAGCCGGGTTCGTACTCTTCACCGAAACTACTTGGTACTAAATAAAGTTTGGCGCGTTGCTCGGGGAGTTTCTCTTCTATGCGCTTTGCAGCAATCTCGGCAAGTGAGTAAAGATCTAACTGCGGATGGCTCCACATTGCAGGGTCTTCATTGCTGGAGACCAATTCAAATTGGCGGATCTGGCTACTTTCCTGAAAATAAGTTGTCATGGCGGCACTTTCACCGCTGGCTTTCGAATTCTCATCTATCAAATGGAGGAGAAGGCCTCATCCGAAAGGATGGCTGTGGATATATCTCGATCAGATGTCAGGAGATGTCCTTTAGTACCTGACTATGAATAGCGTTAAGAAAGCTTCCCAAACTCGACTAACTGTTGCCATCGCGCTCTTTGCTGCAGCAGTGATATCTGCAATGGCTCTGACAGCGCTAGGCAATCGCAGCGATACTTATTGGATTGCTCGCAACTCTCTTATTCCCGGTGCGCAAATAACAGAAGGAGATCTCGCTCAAGTTCAAGTAGCGCTTGGGCAAGTAAGTTCTGATTACCTATCGGAGAACTCATCTGTCGTTGGCTCTTACGTATTACATCCCATTGCCAAAAATGAATTAATCTCGTTAAGCGCAGTCAGCGATCTTCCACGTGGAGAAAAATCTGGGCAGGTGCCAATCTCAATCCGCAGCAGCGATATACCGAGCGACATTGAAATTGGTGAAGCTATCGATATTTACTGGGTACCTGAAGTAATGGGTATTGAGAAGAGCAGAGCGCCAGAGTTAGTTGTCTCAGGAGTATTTCTAAATTCAATTAATCGTAAAGCGACAAATTTCGGCAGCGATATCTCGCTAACAGTTTCAGTTGTAAATAGCCAAATCTTTTCGCTGCTTGGAGCAACTTCATCTGGCAGATTGGTCATTGTCCGATCTAATGGATGAAATCTCCCAGCCTGTTGTAATAACCGCAATTGCAGATCCAGAATTTGAGGCGATGGTATCTAGCGCACTCTTTACACGTGGCTGGAATATCATCGCGCGCCCCTTGGATTTCAATACTCTAGAGCGCGAGCTTGGTACAAATAGAGATATCAAAATATTACTGATTTATTCAGTTGACCTGCCGGGGTTATCAAATGCGCGGCTAGAAAAACTTGCTGATTCAAAAGTGGCGATCTTTGGCTTTGCAGATTCAGCCGGATCACCTCGTGGCTTTAGCGAAATTTCTCCTCGCCCCAACTCAGATGATGAGCTGCTGGCCTATATCCGTGGAAATATCAGATCACCGCTCTTGCGCGCTCCGTTGATTAGAAGCAGCCCAACTTTTAAGGCGAAGGTTATTGCAATTGGGGGAGCCGGACACTCCACCGGTGTAACAACTGTGGCGATGAATCTCGCGCAAGAGCTCGCGTTATTAGAGAAGAAAACTCTATTAGTTGATGCTAACTTCGGCGCACCTGCCATTGCGACTCTTTTAGATCTGCGCAAATTATCAGAAGAAGATAAATGGCGTGATCTTTCTGCCTTCTTCTCGGTTGCTGAAATAACTCAAAAATCAGTTGCAGATTTTACGATGTGGGCAGCCGAAGCCGGCGCATACTTTGATTTCATTCTAATTGACCTAGGATCAATTACAAATATCGCAAGCGACTTAACGGACCGCAGATGGTCATCGCAGGTGAAAATTTGGGCAAGTACATTTGCACAAGAGTTAATCATTTGCACCGGATCAGATGTTTTGCAAGTCCAGAGATTGATTCAACTCAACGCCGAACTTGCCAGCGCTAAACTTCCGGCAAAGACTACGATCTATTGCCAGGGTTCTGAAAATAAATCCAGGCAAGATCGATATCAATATCTTCCGATTGATAATCGCTTATGTTCTAATGCCCGCAAAGGCAGGACTACTTTGGTAGAAATCAACGAAAAGGCGCCTCTACGCAAGGCGATCGCCAATCTCGCTAGGTTAATTACAGGCTAGCGCCTCTTTCTTATACCCTTAGCGCCATGCGCGCTTATCTGCCAGTTACTGCGGAAGAGATCTCTAACTTCATGCTCACCGAAAGCATGGAGTGCGGTCCGCTATATGCGCCGACTATTAAATTCCTAACTGCCAATAACGATATGGATGATGAACAAGGCGAATACATCCTTTCGATGTTAGCTGCAGATGAGGCCCTGGAAATGCGGACAAATCCCGCATGTCCGGCCTTTATCTTGGCGCTAGAAATTGCAGATTCACAGGTAGCCGAACACGGTGAAAACTTTATTAATTTATTGGAAAACGCCCGTTGGGAAGATGTGCATTGCGCATTTCTGGTCTCACCTGATGGGGAAGAGCTAACCTGGTTTGCCACGCAAGAGATTTCGCAATCTTTACCCCAGTGGTTAACGGCCTAATGAGATGTTGCAGTTAGAAACCGTCCTGCGCGATCGCAGCCCTTTAGATAGTGAGCAACTGCGCAGAATCCGCGAATTGACTTCGGATTGGCAGCTTCTGGCAGATCTATCTTTCGCAGATTTAGTTCTGTGGGTGCCACTTCGTAAAGATTTTAAGAGTTGGCCTTCTGGATATGTCGCCGTATCTCACATTCGTCCGACAACTGCCGCTACTGTTTTTCCGCAAGATGTAATCGGTGATGAGATTTCGTGGGGTGCCCGCCCGCGCATAGACCAAGCGTTATCAAATGCTGAAATCATAAGAGATGCCGAACCAGAAAAATTCGGCGAAATTTTTATTAAAGAAGAGACTGTTCCGGTAATTTTCAACGACCAAGTAATCGCGGTAATTTCTCGCCACCGTAACGCCGAATTAATGCGCCAACCAAGTCGACTGGAATTGAATTACCGCGAAGTTGCCCACATTGTTTACCGCATGGTTGCGCAAGGAACATTTCCTTACACCGAACATAGCGAGCTCTTTGATCCAGCAGTGCGCGTAGGTGATGGCCTTATCCGTTTAGATATTAACGGTTCAATTATCTATGCCAGCCCAAACGCAAAATCAGCCTTTAACCGGATGGGTTTGGCGGGGGAGTTAGAAGGAAAGATTCTCGGTGAAGTAGCGCGCAACGTATCTTTGATTAAACGTGACGCGCACGAGGAAGCTATTGAAGTCAGCCTTAGCGGAAAGTCTCTACGCAGAGTTGAAATTGAAAATGCTGGTGGAACTATTGATTTGCTGGGGCTTCCGTTGCTTGATGGTGGAGATCGCATTGGTGCAATTGTTCTACTTCAGAATGTGACAGAGCTGCGCCGGCGCGAACGTGAGTTGGTTACAAAGGATGCAACCATTCGCGAGATCCACCACCGCGTTAAAAATAATTTACAAACTGTCTCTGCGCTTCTGCGCCTGCAGTCACGCCGGATCGAAGATCCTGCGGCTAGTGCAGCCCTTAATGAAGCGGTGCGAAGAATTGCATCAATTGCACTTGTACACGAAACTCTTTCCAGCAGCGCCGAAGCATCGGTTGCCTTCGATGATGTTCTAGATCGCTTAGTCGCCCACGCCCTGGATTTAAGTCCACGTATGGGGGAGCTACAGATATCGCGCACCGGAGAACTTGGTTCACTTGACCCGCGGATTGCTACACCCTTATCTCTCGTTGTCACCGAGTTGATCCATAACGCACTTGAACATGGGCTAGCCGAGTCCGGAACTAATCTGACTATTGAGGTCTCACGTTTGGATAGCGCTATTCAGATAGTCATCTTTGATGATGGCGTGGGTCTACCTGAAGGATTTACAATCGTAGAGTCTGCCAATTTAGGGCTACAAATTGTTAGAACTTTGACTGAGAATGAGTTAAAGGGAACTATTAACTTAGTTCGCACCCAGCGCGGCACGGAAGCGCAACTTAACTTTCCAATCTAATTAATATCTTAATTAATA
>CANIAV010000036.1 GCA_947465365.1 Actinomycetota bacterium
GAATTAATATCAGTCTTTGAGTTCTCATATTGGCTAAGTGCTTGTGCTTTCGCTTTCTCGCTTCGTTCGCCTTGTTTTCCAACTGTGGAGTATGCCTTTATCGCAGCTTCATAGCTACGTACAGCGGCAGAGTATTGATCAATCGTCGCCTTATTCTTAACTAAGTTTGCGGTATCAGCCTTAAGAGGTGTTAACGCCGCATTAATCGTTGCAATCTTTGCCTGATATTCCGGGATCAACTTATTGGCTTTTTCAACTTCAACTGTTTGTTTAGCGATATCAGCATCTAGCTTGGCAATAGTTGCATCAGTTGCTGCTTTAATCTTTGGCAAGTTCGCAAGCGCTTTGGTATACACGGATGCAGTGTTGAGGCAGTCAATTGATAACCAAGTCAACTTTGCATTCTTAACCAATGGATTCTTGGCACATTTATAAGATGAGCCGCTGACCTTGGTAGTCGCACCTGACTTTGCGCAGGCAACGCCATTGCTGACTTTCGTTGCTGCACTGGCGGGAACGGCGGTAATTGAGGCAGCAACTAGAGCTGCGGTACCGACCACGACGAGAACCTTGCGAAACATGAAGACCTCCATAGATTATGGAGCAATATTAGCGATCTGGTGGGTCGATACGTTGGATGCAAGCGGTGAAAAGCGTGTGAGTTATCGCTGTTTGACGCGAAGGTTCATACCAAGGCGCCGCACAATGGAGCGTGGAACGATAGAAATAAATCCAACCAATAATTTATATTGCCAGCCCGGTATCGAAACAGGTTTTCCAGCCAGTGCATCCTTCCAAGCTTTTGCTACCAAGGCATCGGAATTTAGCCACATAAATTCTGGAAGTCCTGCCATCTTCATCCGGCCGCGTTGGTGAAATTCTGTTCGAGTAAAGCCTGGGCAGAGCGCCGACACTTTTATATTTGTGGCAGATAGTTCGGTGTGGAGGGATTCAGATAAGACAGTTAAATAAGATTTAGAAGCGCTATATGCCCCACCTGCTATAAAACTTGCTACAGATGAAACATTTATTACCACCCCAGAATTTCGCTCCTTCATCTTAGGAAGAGCAACATGCATTAAACGCATCGGCGTACGTACCAGAACTTTTAAAACCTCTTCCTCTTTTGCCAAATCACTCATCGTAAAAGCTTTATTAATACCAAAGCCCGCATTATTAATTAAGACTTCGACCTCGTTATTAGCTAGATAATCTTCAACTTTGGCAGAGCCTGATTCAGTGGCTAAATCAGCAACTATCACTACTGATTCAGCACCATGTTTATCCTTAAGCCCTTGTGCGCGTTCGTGCAATCTAACTTCATCGCGAGCGACCAAAACTAGGTTGAAACCCTCAGCAGCAAGTAACCTGGTGAAACTTTCGCCAATACCTGCAGTTGCGCCAGTTACTAGAGCCCATTTCTTCATAGCGCCTCCGTGGTTGAGTATTTCAGTTCACCATGTGCACCGATTGGAACGACTGGACTATTTGGTCTCACGGGTTGAAGATACTTGTAAGGTTCATTTTGTTCGGGACGTTGATCTATATCTCCCTTATTTGGCCAGAAAGACATAGCGCGTTCGGCTTGAGCGGTAATTGTTAGCGATGGGTTAACGCCTAAGTTAGCTGTGATGGTCGAACCATCGACGATATGCAACGTTGGATAATTAAAGGCGCGATGATAGGCATCAATTACACCTGTTTTCTCATCGCCACCAATTACACACCCACCGACGAAATGCGCGGTAAATGGCGCGCTAATTAAGTCACCGACATGTCCACCGGCAATACCGCCGTATTCATTAGCTACATGCCGTACCGCTTCATTGGCAGCGGGAATATAAGTGGCATTTGGGGTATCGCTATTATTTCTTGACGTTAACTTGAAACCAAAAATTCCTCGCTTGCCTTTAACTGTGACCGAAGAGTCAACATCTTGCATTACCAGCGCGATAACAGTCTTTTCACTCCAGTGGCGCACATTAATTAATCGCGCCAGTAGTGATGGTTTTGCAATTACTTGTTTCAACCAATGTTTACGCCGTTCTTTTCCCGTAAAGCCATCGGTCATAATGGTTTGAAGCAACCCCATAAAGTTACTGCCTTTGCCATATCTCACTGGTTCTACGTGGGTATGTGCATCTGGGAAGAAGGATGAAGTAATCGCCGCGCCACGACTGAAATCAATTTCGCGGCTATCCATCAGCGCACCGGTGAGCGCCTCACTATTTGTTCGCGAAAGCTCGCCCAAACGATTAGATAAATTCGGTAAATTCTTACGTTTCATCTTATGAAGTAATTTCTGGGTGTTAAAGGTGCCGGCTGCGACTACGAGCTCTGTTGCAATAAAAGTAGCGCCCTTAGATCCATCCCAGCCATCGGTTTTAATAGTTTTAACTTCCCATTTTCCATCAGCGTGTTGTAAAAATTCAGTAACAGTGGTCAGCGGGTAAACCTTCACCCCAGCACCTTCTGCCAAACCTAAATAATTCTTCGGCAAGGTGTTCTTGGCGTTGTGACGACAACCAGTCATGCATTCGCCGCAATTTGTGCAACCCACTCGATCTGGACCTTTTCCGCCAAAATACGGATCGCTTGCAGGTTTACCTTCACCTTTTCCAAAATAAATTCCCAGCGGCGCCATTTTAAAAGTATCGGCAACTCCCATTTTCTCTGCTGCAATCTTCATCGCGGCATCACTTGGTGAGAAATAAGGATTTTCTTCAACGCCTAACATGCGACGTGCTTGGTCATACCAAGGCTCGAGTTCACGTTTCCAATCGGTGATCTGCGCCCATTGTGGATCCTGAAAATATTTATCGCCCGGTTGGTACAAAGTATTTGCGTAGACCAGCGATCCACCACCTACACCTGCGCCACAAAGCACCAGAACATCCGGCAGAAAATGAATTCGCTGAATTCCGTAACAACCAAATTGTGGCGCAAAGAGAAACTTATTTACCCGCCAGGAAGTCTTAGGGAAATCTTTATCGGCGAATCTTTTGCCGGCTTCTAAAACAGCAACAGAATAACCCTTTTCACGCAATCGCAGCGCTGTAACGGAACCACCAAAACCAGATCCAATAACGACTACATCGAAGTGCAGTTCCTTGGCCATCTCGGTTTTCTCCTTAGTGCCGCTAACTGCTTATGCGCCGATAACTATGGATCTTGAGCGTGTTACACCTAGGTTAACCATCGCGATAACCTTTGCCAAGTTAATTCATGCAGGTCCCCGTAGCTCAGTGGATAGAGCAACCGCCTCCTAAGCGGTAGGTCGCAGGTTCAACTCCCGCCGGGGACACAATTAAGTAAAACTAACTAAAAATAATTGTGCGCTGTCCATCAATAAAAATGCGATCTTCGGCATAGAGTTTTACCGCTTTTGCAAGTACGCGGCGCTCGATATCGCGGCCAAGTGCAATCAATTCATCTGGAGTAGAAGAATGCGTAACGTGAGCAACATCTTGCTCAATGATTGGACCTTCATCTAAATCAGCGGTGACAAAGTGCGCTGTTGCGCCAATGATCTTTACGCCGCGCTCGTGCGCTTGGTGGTAAGGCTTAGCGCCTTTAAATCCTGGTAAGAACGAGTGATGAATATTGATAATTTTGCCGGGCATCGCGTTACAGAATTCAGCCGAGAGAATCTGCATATACCTCGCCAATACGATGAAATCGATTTCTAGCTCTTTGACCTTAGCGATTAAAGTTTTTTCTTGAGCAGCCTTATTTCCGGCATCCATCGGCAGATACAAAAAGGGAATACCGTGTGATTCAACGAGTTGCTTGAGGTCTTCACGGTTAGAAACAACTAATGGAATTTCGATCGGAAGCTCGCCTAGTTCCAGCAAATACATCAAATCGCGCAAGCAATGGCTCTCTTTAGTAACCAAGATGAGTGCACGTAGTTTTTTAGCAGTTTCACGAATATGAAGTTCAGGGGAGAACTTTCCTAACTCGCCATTGAGGCTAGTTTGTGCTGCAGCCATACCTTTTGACGTTTCAAAGCGCGTGCGCATAACGAAGATTTTTGTGCCGTGATCAGTGAATTGCTGATTCTCAACAATATTTCCGCCGCAGTTAAGCACCGCCGCGGTCATCGCATGGACAATTCCAGGTTGATCCGCACATTGCAGAGTTGCGATGAGATCCATGGATTAAGGATAGAGGCAGGGGCTGTTACAGAAAAATTAGTGAGTAATAGTGAAGCGGCGCAGCGGTTTTGGCGCCCACCAGTTAATTTCACCAAATAAACGCATCAGAGCAGGCACCAATAGCGCTCTAATAAGAGTTGCATCAAGTAGCACTGCGAACGAAACTCCGAACCCCATCATTTTAATCGAAGTAACTCCACTGATCATAAAAGCGGCGAAGACAACCGCTAAGAGCAAAGCTGCTGCAGTGATTATGCGAGCCGAACGTTGCAGACCTGTAGCTACGGATTCGATATTGCTCTTACCTGCCATATGTTCTTCACGAATACGTGAGAGCAGGAAGAGCTCGTAATCCATAGAAAGTCCGAATACAACAACTGCAACAAGAATTACTGTTCCGGTATCTAGCGCTCCAGTGACTGTGAAATCGCCGACTAACCATTTCAGATGCCCATCAATGAAGACCCATGTGATTGCTCCGAGGGTTGCAACTAACGACAGTCCATTTAGAAGAACAGCTTTTATTGGGAGAATTATTGAACCGGTAAATATAAAGATAAGAATCATTACCCAGAACGCGATCCAGCCCAGGGCCCAAGGAAGAGTACTCGCGATGCCATCTTGTGAATCAGTGAAATCTGCTGCAGCACCACCAATTAAAGCGCCATCAGGTCTTGGGATATCGCGAATATCGTGGATGATTTTTTCCGCAGCAAGTGTGCGCGATGCTTTTGATGGAATCGCTTGAATACGTAAATCACTTCCGTACGTTTCGATAGGAGATATCCGAGCAATCCCATCAACTTTTGAAACTTCGGATAGATAAGCGCTCACTTCTGATTCTCGACCAATCCCATTGGGGATTACAATTTCAATAGGGCTTCCTTCGAAGCCATTAAAACGTTCTAGGATTTTTGCTGAGCCAATTGCTGCGGGATCGCTCTTTGGAAGAACCCGAGAATCTACTTGGGCAAATGCGATGTTAGTAATTGGTGCGGCAAGTATTCCCAAAACCAGCAGTGAGCCAATGACAACCGGAACTGGGCGGCGCATAACATTTCGTGCAGTGTGCGCCCAGCGACCATCTTCTTTTGGAGTTATTCCTGATTTTCTAACCACGCCTTTATCAATTTTGTGACCTAAGAGCGCCATGATGGCAGGAAGTGGAACCAGGGCACCTATTACAGCCAGAGAAACAACGCTAACACCCGCATAACCAAAAGACTTAAGGAAGTCCAGAGGAAAAAATATAAGAGCACTCAAGGTTACTAGAACTGTAAGTCCCGAGTAAAAGACAGTCTTTCCTGCAGATTTAACAGTTGCAACTACTGAATCTTCAACACTCTTACCAGCGTGCAGTTCTTCACGGAAGCGATTGACCATCAATAACGCATAATCAATCCCGAGTCCTAGACCAAGACCAGTAATCAAATTAAGTGCAAAAATGCTGACGTTGGTAAAGAGTGTAAAGATATAAATAATCAAGAAAGCGCCCAGAATTGCGCTTACTCCAACGACCAGCGGCATTGCTGAGGCGACAAGTGCGCCAAAAACGAAAGCGAGAAGTAAGAAGGTCAATGGAATCGCGATTGATTCGGCAAGTAGCAAATCTTTTTCAATTTTATGGTTGATCGCATGAGTGATAACCCCAGAGCCAGATGCGTAAACGGTCAACTGACCTTTTTTACCATCGAACTCTTCCTGAATTTGCGCGCCTAGTTTCCCAAGCTGACCAAAATCATTTGCTTTTAAATCCGCGTAAGCAAATAGGAAAGCAGCTTTCCCATCACTTGCTTTCATACTCGGAGCGCCACCAGTTGACCAGAAAGATAGAGTTTTAGCGACACCAGGCACTTGTGAAAGCTTCTTTTCAAGTGCGATGGCAGCTTGAGCAATTTCTGGATCATCAACTGGTTTGTTGCCGGTATCAACGACAAGGACCGCTACGGGTTCAACGACGTGGAATTTCTCCGTGAGATAAGTTGCAGCTTTTGCGGAGTCACTAGATAGATCTGAATATCCGCCTGAATCGAGTTTGCCAAAAGCGAGTGAGCCAATTCCGCCTGCAGCTAAAATAGTGATCGTAAATACAATCAAGACCACTTTGCTGCGGCGGACTAGTAGATGACCGAGTTTCTCAAACACGTAAAGGCTCCCTTATCTGAACAATGTACAGATGATAGAGCGTCTATTTGAACATTGTCAAGATTAGGGAGATACTAAGGCCATGACTACCGCCAGGGTTCGTGATCAGTATCACCACGGAGATCTTGAGGTTGCTCTCATAACAACGGCGCGTAAATTTGTGAAGAAGAATGGCTTAGAAAGTCTCTCGCTGCGCCAGATCGCCAATGAGATTGGTGTTAGCCCAAGTGCTGCTTACCATTATTTTCCAGATCGCAACTCGTTGTTGTCGGCGCTCGGATTCTCATTATTTGAGGAGCTGGCAGATTATCAAGAGCGCGAACTCGCCAAGGTTCCAGGCGCCAGCGCTCGTGCCGCAAGAGAGCGATTCAGAAATTTAGGCAGAACTTATTTCGATTGGGCAATTCGGGAACCACATTTTTTCAATCTTATGTTTAGCGACTTCTGTCTTATTGAATCTTCCATGGACCAGGCACGCGAAGAAAATCGCGCTTATCAAACACTTGTTCATTGCTTGGATGATTTAGTAGAAACTGGATCAATGGATAAGAAAGTGCGCGCTAGCGCCGAACTCTTATCTTGGTCGGTCGTGCACGGCACGACTAGCCTGATTGTCAGCGGACATTTGGCTTCAGAAGATTTTGAACGAGCACTTGATTCTCTGGAACTAGCCCTAGGGATTAGAAAGTAGAAGGTCATGAGCGAACTTTTTCCCGCAACAACTGAAGATGAACGCGATTCACGCGAAGATCAGCGCGAAGCCGACCGTCGTGAATCAGAAATTAAAGGCGACAAGCCTCCGCATCACGACGATTAATTAATCAGATTTTGCAGGAGTGGCTGGCGTTGCAGGTTTGGCCACTGAATCAGTTTTATAAAAACCTGAACCTTTAAAGACAACGCCAACGGCTGAATAAACTTTTCGTACTTCACCCTTGCATTCTGGGCACTCGGTTAGTGGTTCATCGGAAAAGCTTTGAAAGGCTTCGAAGGCGTTCTCGCAGGCAGAACATTGGTATTGATATGTAGGCATTTGCGCTCACTCCTTTCCTAAATCACATCCGCGGGGACTAGTGGATCAGTCTAAGGAAGTGAGACTATAGAGGCGAATTGAGACCACTCTCGCAGCGA
>CANIAV010000037.1 GCA_947465365.1 Actinomycetota bacterium
GTTGCAAAATATCGAATGATTGAGTTGATTGAGTTGCAGCCACTGATTTCGCAATTTCAATCATAAAATTGCGGCCCCGCTTTCGAGTCGCGGATCTACGCGACGGAATACCTACTAGATCACCTGCTCCAAAGTTCTTTATAAAAAAAGTTAAAGCGTGACCAATTGCGTCGGCTAGCAAATTATCGGCCGCGGATAAATTTGATTCTTTGGCGCCAAGTAAGACTTTTGAAGCAATTGGTGAATACTGCACAGCTGAAACTACGGGATACGATTTATCCAAGACAGATATCTCACGATAGTAAATATGTGGATGCCAACTCTTGCGACATAAAGAACAGATAGAGATACCAAGTTGTGAACAACCAATACATCTTGAGGGAAAGATCAATTCGGCCAGGGAGTTCATGGCCCAATTCTTTCAAAAACTAAAATTCAATTAAGTCCGATTTAGGATTTTTGGGGATAATCAAAAGGTTGCGGGCGAATCGGTCTACCAGCGATTTGTTCACCAGCAATTTTGGGAAGAGTGAGTACAAAGTGCGCGCCTTCGCCAGGTTGCCCCCAAGCATCGAGTTCTCCATTATGTAGCCGCGCATCTTCTAGCGCGATGGATAATCCAAGACCTGTTCCACCTCGCACCCGCGCGCGAGATGGATCTGCGCGCCAGAATCGATCAAAGACGCGCGAAAGTGCAGCAGGTTCAATTCCTGTTCCGTAATCACGAACCCCGATTGCAACTTCGCTCTCTGTGGAAACGATGGTTACATTGACTGGCTTATCCTCGGCATGATCTAGCGCATTGGATAAAAGATTTCGCATAATGCGCTCTACACGTCTGATATCAGCTTTGATAATCACATGTTCGGTCTCGTGGTCGATATTGATCGTAATTAGGTGGTCATGAGAGTTAGCTCTGACGTCTTCGATGCATCTTTCAATCAACCTAACGAGGTCGAATTCAGCCGGTTCTAAAACAGCAACTTCAGCATCGAAGCGACTTACTTCGAGTAGATCCTCAAGTAAGCGTTCAAATCGATCTAATTGAGCGACCAGCAACTCCGAACTTCGTGCAATCGTTGGATCAAAACTTTCTCTGTGGCTATAAATAACTTCCGATGCCATACGCAAAGTAGTTAGCGGAGTACGAAGTTCATGAGACACATCTGATACAAATCTCTGCTGCACGCGAGATAAATTCTCTAGGCGCGAAATTTGGGACTCCAGAGAAAGCGCCATATCGTTAAAGGCAGTACCAAGCGTTGCAATTTCGTCAGAACTTTCAACTTTCATGCGCTGCGAGAAATCACCTTGGGTAAATTGCTGGGCAATTCTTGCCGCTTCCCGGACTGGCCGCACAACTTGGCGCACAACCAGCCAGGTTATTAAACCAATCAGGAAGAGAAGTGCCAATCCAGTTAAAAGTAGTGAGCTCTTAATGAGATCAAGAGTTGTATTCTGATTGTTAAGTGAATAAACCAGATACATTTCATAGTTTCCAGAATCTGGAATTGCAATTCTGCGCCCGGCAATTAGAACATTCGCATCTGCCCGATTTTGATAGCGGACCTTGGAATATTGGTATTCAACTAGGTCGCTTGAGCGCACTCGCTTGCGTAACTCAGTCGGGAAGGATGAAACATCTAAACCATCAGTTGCAGTGCTGTAGTCGATTGATGAAGTTTGACCAGTTACTTTAAACGGAGTTCCAAAGCGACTTAAAAATATTGATTTTCTATCTTGATTAAGGCTGACTTGAGTTGAAGTGATTATTACATCTTGTACAGCCTTAGTGATTATCGAACTTTGCGCGCCTTCAATCAGCAAGAATTGATATTGTGCGTTGAAAAATGAGGAGCGAGCTTCCGCAAGTGAAGTCTCGAGATTTACTTGCTTGACACCATCAGATAGCTGCGAATAAAGGGCTGAACCGGTTAGCCAGACAACGCCGAGTGATAACAGAACGGTAGAAACAATTACCTTTGAGGCTAGTGAGGTACGGACCTTTATCGCGATTCGGTTCATTCTAGGAACCGCCCAATGCTCCAGCTTTATATCCAACTCCACGTACCGTCATGACAATTTCAGGGCGCTCTGGATCGTGTTCGACCTTTGAACGCAATCTTTGCACGTGCACATTTACCAAACGAGTATCTGTTGAATGGCGGTAGCCCCAGACTTCACCGAGCAGAGCATCGCGCGTGAAAACTCGACCTGGCTCTTTAGCGAGTGCAACCAAGAGATCAAATTCCAGGCGAGTAAGTGCAATCTTCTTCGCCCCCCTGCTTACTTCGTGGGCGGTGACATCAATTGAAAGATCGCCGATCGTCAGAAGTCCGGAAACATCGGCATTGGTGCGGCGCAGGCGGGTTCGAATTCGGGCGATTAATTCAGATGGGTGGCGAAATGGTTTAACCATGTAATCATCGGCGCCTGCTTCTAGGCCACGAACAACATCGTGAGTGTCGCCCTTTGCGCTGAGCATGACGATCGGAACCATAGATTCGGCGCGAATTAATTTGCAGACTTCAATTCCATCTAAACCTGGAAGCATTACATCAAGCAGAATGAGATCTGGAGGATTGTTTCTAAAAACCTCCAGAACTTCATCACCACGACTTACTAGATCTACGTCGATGCCGGCACCCGTTAAAACGATGCCGAGCATCTCCGCGAGATCCTGGTCGTCATCGACGACCATTACTAAGGTCATTAGCTACCGTGCTCCCAAGAGTTCAGGTACATATCTTGTGCAGGGGTTAACGTATCGATATGGCCACCCATTGAAATTAATTTCAGGCTAGCAACTTCCTTATCGATATATGTTGGAACGTTATGTACGCCCGCTGGAAGATTCTTCGCTTCCTTAACTAGATATTCAGCTGTTAGAGCTTGATCTGAGAATGACATATCCATAACAGATGCAGGGTGGCCTTCTGCGGCTCCGAGGTTAACCAAACGACCTTCGGCAAGGAGCAGTAAGCGACGTCCATCTGCAAGTACGTATTCATCTGTCTGGTGACGCATCTTGGAGTTCTTCTTCTTGGCATTTTGCTCAAGCCAAGCAACATCGATTTCAATATCGAAGTGGCCAGAGTTAGCCATGATTGCGCCGTCCTTCATTACTGCAAAGTGCTCATCACGCAATACATCGCGGTTTCCTGTAACGGTGATGAATACATCGCCGACCTTTGCTGCTTCAAGCATTGGCATAACACGGAAGCCCTGCATCATTGCATCTAGTGCCTTGGTTGGATCGATTTCAGTAACGATTACATCTGCGCCCATACCTTTAGCGCGTTCTGCAACGCCTTTACCGCAATATCCAAAACCAGCAACCACAAGAATGCGGCCGGCTAGTAGGAAGTTAGTGGAACGAAATACAGCATCAAGGGTCGATTGACCTGTTCCGTAACGATTATCAAACATATGCTTTGTATCAGTGTCGTTGACCGCGATCATTGGGAATGTAAGCGCGCCATCTTTTGCCATTTGGTTAAGACGGATCACACCAGTTGTGGTCTCTTCGCAGCCACCCGCGATATTTGGAAGAAGTTCTTTACGAGTTGTGTGAAGAGTATTAACAAGGTCGCAACCATCATCGAATACTTGATGAGGTTCTATATCTAACGCTGCGTTGATGTGTGAGTAATATCCATCACGATCGACTGCGTTACGAGCAAATACTGAAATTCCGTATTCGTGAACTAGCGCTGCTGCTGTGTCGTCTTGGGTAGACAGTGGGTTTGATGCGCAAAGTGCGATTTCTGCTCCACCGGCTTTTAGAACGCGCATTAAGTTCGCGGTCTCTGTTGTGACGTGCATACATGCGGCAATTCTTACGCCAGCAAATGGCTGAGATTTTTCAAAGCGCTCACGAATTTGAGCTAGGACGGGCATGTTGCGTTCTGCCCATTCAATGCGCTTGCGGCCTTCTGCAGCAAGTGATGCATCGGCAATATCGTGGCGTGGAAGGGTTGATGTAACTGGTGAATTCACGTTGTTCTCCTTAAATGGTAATTAAAAACAGTTGATTGGACTGTGCTTACCTAAGGCGTAGGGCTCTACTTTGCTAGGCGGCTCTGTGCATAGGTTAGCGCCCGCAGACCCTTACTGGCTATTTAGACGCTAGCCACGGATTGTGGCGAGCACCTCATCGCGAATTTTCTCCATGCGCGCTTGCGTCTTGGCTTCCACATTCAATCGCAATAGCGGCTCGGTATTAGATGCGCGCACGTTAAACCACCAGGTATCACCACTAACAGTCAGACCATCAAGATGATCAACCTCGTTGCCAGCGGCTGGCCCATATATGGCTTCTATTTCTGCCATAGAACTTTGCGCATCTGCAACTTCTGAGTTGATTTCACCACTTGCGATATAGCGACTAAATGGTTTTAGTAATTTTGAAAGATTTGTATCTACTTCACCAAGTGCGGCGATGGCATGCAGCGCTGCCAACATTCCTGAATCAGCACGCCAAAAGTCGCGGAAGTAGAAGTGGCCAGAATGTTCGCCGCCAAAGACTGCGCCAGTATCTGCCATTAACTTCTTAATGTATGAGTGTCCGACTCTGGAACGAATTGCTTTCCCACCTGCTTCTTCTACGATTTCAGCAACGGCTCTCGATGAAATCAAATTATAAATAATGTTTGCACCAGGGTTCTTCTTTAACTCTCGTGAAGCAATAAGCGCTGTCAAAGTTGATGGATTAACTAATTCACCATTTTCATCAACTAAGAAACATCGATCGGCATCGCCATCAAATGCCAAGCCAATATCGGCTTTAAGTTTCTTAACCGCCTTCTGTAGATCCTTTAAATTCTTGGGATCGATCGGATTCGCTTCGTGATTAGGAAAAGTTCCATCTAATTCAAAGAACATGGGAATTACTTCACAATTTAGCCGAGCAAAAACCGCGGGCGCTGTATGGCCAGCCATACCATTTCCAGCATCGATTACGATTTTCAACGGCCGGATATCAGATAAATCAACCAAGGTAAGTAGATGCTCCACATACGCTGACAACATATCTTCGCTTCGCTCAGTACCAACGCTCCTAAAATCTATTGGAGAGCCCTCATTAACAAACCTTTCGATAGTCAAAAGACCTGACTCTTTACCGATTGGCCGAGCACCACTTAAACATAACTTGATTCCGTTGTATTCAGCCGGATTATGGCTTGCGGTAAACATCGCACCTGGAAAGTTCAACTTGCCAGCTGCGAAATAGAGCAGATCTGTCGATGCCAAACCGATGCGGATTACATCTAAACCTTGTGAAGTTACACCTGCAGAAAAGGCATCTGCAAATACAGGAGATGAAGGTCTCATATCTTCACCGATTACAACGGTTCCGGGTTCGCGCTCTTGTTGTAGAAAACGGGCAAAGGCAACACCGGTTGCAAAGGTAAAATCTGCGGTAATTTCTACATCTACTAATCCGCGAATGTCATAAGCTTTAAATATTGAAATGGTTAACTTCTCTCTTTAACTAGGCAATTTCTTAAGAAAAGATTTTAGGAGGGGACGGCGCGCAAATGGCCGCGTCGGCCAATCTGCGCATCCTGGCTATTTAAATTGTTATTTGAATTTTCATTAGATAGTCCAGCAGATGGCAATATTGCAGTTGCGACTTCTCGAACTGCATCTGCAATAGCCATCAAATCATCTTCGCTCGGACCTGCTCCGCTTTGAGAGCTATCTTCTTTAATTACATTCCACCCATTAGGAACTGTGAGGCGTTTGCCGTGGACTTCGCAAAGATCGTATGAATGTGGTTCAGAGAAAGTTGCTAAGGGACCGAGTACTGCAGTTGAGTCAGCATAAATATAAGTCAGGGTCATAGAAGCCAGGCTTCTGCAACTAACGCGTGAACAGCTGCGCCCTGTTCTAGCCAACTTACTCATGGCTATAAGGCTAGTGGTGAACGGTGCGAAAAACTGGGATTGTTAAGGAGTTAGGACGCGAATATTTGAAAGCGGAACGGAAGATTTTGTAAGAACGCTGCCCGGTGCCAATGGGAAATATCCGTAGCCGCTCTTGGTCGCAATTAAGCCAGCGCCATAGGTGCCTTTGGAAACCTTTATAAATGTAAATGATCGCACCCCATCCGGAATTTGCGCGGTTGCAATTTCATCTCCTTTTATGGAAATTACCTTTCGCTTGCCATTACTGAAGAAGAGCTCTAGTTCTATCTTTATCGCTGCACCGATTAATACGAGCTGGGGGCTAAGTCCTGCAGTTGCGAAAGTAACCTCAGCTAATTCAGGGGCAGATGTACTCCAAATGAAATCGGTTTTATTCTCCGCAATGGTCGGTGATAAGACTGAGGCCACGATTGGCTCATCTGAGGTGATATGCAAACCAAATTTGCTCGCCGGAAGGTTGGGGTTTAAATCTAAAGTTACGACCGAGCCCGCCTTTACAATCCTATTTTCTAATCCAGATGGGATAAAACTTCCATCCGTTGATAGAACTTTGACAGTGATGTGAGCATCTAGTTCACCGGGCGCAAGTATGCGCAGCGAATGAGGGAGTTCTACCGATTTAGAACCGACTTTTCGTACAGTATGCGGAATAGCTGGAATGTAAATATCTCTTTGCGCGTGTGGGGCAAAGTTGATGATATCTCCGCCTAGGGCCTTGAGTCCTCGACCACGTTCATCGATCATGTAACTAGTGACTCGACCAGATCGTGTTAGGGCTTGCACTACGACTTCCCGTGAACCAGGCGATAGAGATACCAGGCTAACTTCCATGGAAGAATTTGCCTTTAATGAAATTGGCTTTGTAGGTTGCGCACCGATCTCATTCCAGACTAATAAATCAACGACTGCCGAGCTGAGTCCACTATTTACCAACAGAATTCGGCTCTTACTTGTTACATCAGCGGCTCCACCCACAAACCATTGTTCACTTTGAAGAGATGAACAGATTGTTGCTCCCGCCCATACCCCTTTACGGATTTGCCAGACGATAGGTGTTGCGCCTTGAGATTCAACAATAGCTGGCGCTTTCGTCTGTAGATAGCGAAGGGTTTGTGATGGAATAAACGAGAGCGACTTCGTCCCCGCAAGGCGCAATTGCGTCTTGTTTGAGGGAAGAGAAATTGCAGTTGTTAAATTCGCAGGAGTAGGTGGGCACACTACTGCCGGATAATTTGTTGAAAATTGGCTACTGGAAAGTCCAACGTTTAATCCATTTGCCACAATAACTGCTGCGATAGCTGAAATCGCTATAAAAGTTGGCCTCTGAACTCTCATGCTAATTCCGCATCTTCAATTTCGCGGCGACGTCGGCCAGCAGGCAACGCCAGAACTAAAACGGTAATGAAGAAGATAACTTGTAGAGAAATCCAAGCCCGTCGCGAAGTTCCGTCATAAATCACATTTACTAATCCAGGTTTATTAA
>CANIAV010000038.1 GCA_947465365.1 Actinomycetota bacterium
AAAACGCCTTGATTGGCGAAATCAAAGGGCGAACCCACATCAAGCATCTGCACATTAGCCGGATCTATATCTCCGTCTTCACTTTCCGCATCTGCTTCATCGCCGACCACAAAACCAATACTGCGCGCCATCGCATCAAAGCCATTGCCAACGGTCAGCGTTGCAGATGTAGCAATAACGGGAGTTTTAGTTAATAAATTAGCGCGCAATACTTCAGATACAGATAGCGGCGCTAAATGCAGAGTTGAGAAAGTTGGTTCATACCAGAGCACATGGGTATTGCCCATCTTCAATAACTTGCCACATGTTGTGTTGATCTCAGAGACCGCACCTTTTACACGGGCACGTTCTGCAACTGCATCGGAATCTATGATTTCATCATCGGCGTTAATGATCTGAACGATCGCTGCAGCTGCCTCTTTTACCTTGCGAATCGGTGCTTCAAGTGACGATGGAATTTCATTGAGGCGACCTTGGGCGTTAAAATCTCCGCGAATTTGATCACCGTAATCGGCCATCGCATCGTGAAAATTGTCGCCTGCTTTAGTTAAGGCATCGGCTAATTTGCCCGGCATATGTTTGCGCGCCATGGCCGCTGCACGTATTACACGGGCAGAGGTAAGTTCTTCAGTTACCGCTTGCGTTGTGCGATCCATAAATTCGTGGGCTTCATCCAAGATCACCGCATCGCGTTCGGGCAAGATGGGATGTGAATCCACGATTTCAATCGCCAGCAAGGTGTGGTTGGTGATTACAACATCGGCAGATTGCGCCTTTAACTTAGCTTTTGCCGCAAAACATTGCGGTCCGTAATTACAAACATCAGCGCCAACGCATTCGCGCCCCGAAAGTGAATTAGCGGCCCAGACGCGACGATCGACATCAGGTGCATCATCACGATCACCGGAAACCCCAGGAGTTTTAGCCCAAGCATGTAAACGTTTAGCATCTTTACCAAGGTGGCTTACCTCAAGTAAGACTTCGCCATCCGGATCTGGTTCTTCGGTATTCATCTTCTGCAAACAGATGTAATTACCTACGCCTTTATAAATTCCGTAAGTTATCTCGCGCCCTAAGACTTTTTCTAAAGCAGGAACAACTGCTGGCAGATCACGTTCTACCAATTGACGTTGCAACGCCAATGTGGCGGTGGCGACTAAAACTTTACGGCCATGAACAAGTGCTGGAACTAAGTAAGCCAGCGATTTTCCAGTACCGGTGCCGGCTTGCACCATTAAATGATGGCGATCAGTAAGTGCATTTGCGACAGCTTCAGCCATTTCTATCTGGCCCTCGCGCGGTGAACCACCAATTGCAGCGACTGCAGCATCTAAGGCTTTACGCACCTGTGCTGAAAGATCGCTCATAGGGGCACAGTAGCGAAATTCCCTTGGCCAACTGCGATAGTCAGCACAACTTAGATCGTATAGGATTTACCAATTACGAAAGGTAGGCGAGCTTTGGGTAAGAAGAATGTAAAGCGCCAGATTCCAAAGATCAGTGAATTAGCACCGCTGCTTAAATTTGCGCTGCCGTCGCTACCTTCGCGCAAGAAGCGCCTTGCGAAAGCGATAACCATTTGGGATCTACGCACCATCGCCAAACGCCGCACCCCCACCGGTCCCTTTGATTACACCGATGGTTCTGCCGAATCTGAGTTAACTCTAGATCGTGCCCGCCGCGCCTTTTTAGATCTGGAATTTCGCCCCAATATTTTGCAAGATGTATCTGAAGCATCCCTTGCCTGCGATGTATTAGGTGAAGAGTTTGCAATGCCGGTTGGTATTGCACCAACTGGTTTTACTCGCATGATGCATACCGAAGGCGAAATAGCCGGAGCTCGAGCCGCCGCTAAATTTGGTATTCCCTTTTCACTATCCACCCTTGGCACAACCAGCATTGAAGATGTCGTCAAAGCTGCCCCAAATGGCACTAACTGGTTCCAGCTATATATGTGGAAAGACCGCGATGCCAGTATGGAACTCGTGCGTCGCGCCCAAACTGCCGGCGTTAAGAATTTACTTCTAACTGTTGATGTCCCTGTTGCTGGTGCGCGTCTGCGCGATGTGCGAAATGGTTTAACGGTTCCACCGCGTCTGACCGGTAAAACTCTTATCGATGCTATCCCCCGTCCTGAATGGTGGATGAACTTTTTAACAACTCCGGCGATCACCTTTGCAACCATGAAAAACTGGAAAGGCACCGTCGCCGAACTGCTGGACTTTATGTTCGATCCAACGATGACCTTTGAAGATCTGAAATGGATCCGCGAGCAATGGGATGGCGATTTAACAATTAAAGGTATTCAAACGGTAGAAGATGCGAAAAAGGCTGCCAAATATGGGGCCGATGCCATCATTTTATCTAACCACGGCGGTCGCCAATTAGATCGCGCTCCAGTCCCTCTTCACTTATTAGTAGATGTTAAGAAAGAGTTGAAGAAAGATATCGAAGTACATATTGATACCGGCATTATGCACGGCGCAGATATTTTGGCTGCTATCGCGCTTGGCGCTGACTTCACCTACATTGGCCGCGCTTATTTATATGGCCTTATGGCCGGCGGGCAAGAAGGCGTAGAGCGCGCGCTTACAATTTTGCGTACGGAGATGATTCGCAATATGAAGTTACTTGGTGTTAATTCGCTCGAAGAACTTGAGCCAAAACATGTTCGCTTACTTCCCACCCATGCCGGGTTGGGCTCGCTACCTGGAGGAAATAAATGAAGATCGCACGTATCGGAGCTGCAGGTAGTGAAAAGCCAGTCGTAGTCGAAGGCGATCAAGCCATTGATGTCTCAACACTTGTCAGTGACTGGAACCGCACCGAACTAGAAAACGGTGGTTATGAAAAGGTTGTAAAGGCCGATCTCTCAAAACTTCCCCGCACACCTCTTTCCGGCGTTCGCTATGGTTCCCCAGTTGCACGTCCAACCAAAGTTATCTGTGTAGGTCTTAACTACATCGCACATATTGCAGAAACTGGTGCAGATACCCCGAAAGAGCCAGTGATCTTCATGAAGGCCCCGGATTCAGTTATCGGGCCAAATGATGACATTGTGATTCCACCTAATAGCACTGCAACTGATTACGAAGTAGAACTCGCAATTGTTATCGGAAAGCGTGCGCTATATCTAGATTCACCAAAAGATTCCGCATCCCACATCCTTGGTTACACAATCTCGCAAGATGTATCCGAGCGCCACTGGCAGATCGAACGTTCTGGCCAATGGGTTAAGGGAAAGTCATTTCCAACCTTTAATCCCATCGGTCCAGTAATCGTTTCAGGCGATGCCATTAATCCCCATAACTTGCGTTTGTGGTGTGAAGTAGATGGCGTAATGAAGCAAGATTCCAATACCAACGACTTGTTATTTGGCATCGACCATATCGTTTGGTACATCAGCCAATTTATGGAGCTCTTCCCAGGCGATGTCATCAATACCGGAACGCCATTTGGTGTGGGGCTAGGCTTTAAGCCACCGGTTTATCTGCACGGCGGACAGAAGATTCGCACAGGTATCGACGGTATCGGCGAAATCCACAACACTTGCGTAGATTTTAAAAAGTAATCATCTGGCGAAGTTCATCGCCTTTTTCCAATCTATCCATACCTAGGTTTATTTCGTCGAGCGTAATTGTAGAAGACACCAAACTTTCAACTGGAAGAAGGCCGCTTCTCCAAAGATCAGCAAACTTAGGAATATCTCTCGCAGCCACAGCAGATCCTAGGTAACTTCCTACAATTTTCTTTCCTTGCGATACTAAAGCTAAAGGCGAAATTGTTGCCAAATCGTTGGCCGCTGGTAGTCCTACAGTGACAAGAGTGCCTCCGGGTGCCGTCAATTCGAGCGCTAATTCAAATGCTTTCGATATGCCTACTGCCTCGATTACGACATCTGCTTTTAAGCCCTCTGCTATCGCTTCATCGCCACTAAAGACCCTGGTTGCTCCTAGCTTCAAGGCATGAGAGCGTTTCTTCTCATTCAAGTCAATTCCGTATACCTTCTCTGTTTTCAAAGCAATCGCAGTGATCAAGGCGGCTAGCCCAACACCTCCAAGACCAACGATCGCTACCGACTGTCCAGATTTAAGTGTTACGGCATTAAGGAGTGCGCCTCCACCTGTGAGAACTGCACAACCTAGCAATGCAGCTACCTGTGGTGGAATATCGCTATCAACTTTAACAATTGAACGGCAATCTACAACTGCATAATCTGCAAAAGCTGAAACTCCAAGGTGATGATTTATTTTTTTGCCTTCTCTGGTCAATCTTTGACCACCTGACAGGAGTTCACCCGCAACGTTTGATTTCGTACCAGCTATGCAACTCATGGCTCCATTTGAGGAGCAACCAAGACAATTTCCGCACCTTGGCGCAAATGTCATAACTACTCGATCTCCAACATTTAAACCTTTGACTTCGCGTCCAAAACTTTCCACTATTCCTGCCGCCTCATGGCCTAGCAGCATCGGAGTCGGTCTAGGTCTAACACCCTGAACTACTGCTAAATCTGAATGGCAAATTCCAGCTGATTCAATTCTGACCAGAACTTCATGATCAAGTGGAGCTGATAATTCAATATTAGAGATCGTTATAGGTCTAGACACAGAATATGGAAATGATCTCCCCATTTCCTCCAAGATTGCGCCTTTGATCAACATTTAGAGACCTTTGTTTGCAAAATCAATAATTGAACGTCCTCTTGTGATTCCTTTATCAAGTTCAAAAAATGCAGTATTAATGTCTTTTAATGCGTAATTTTGATTCACAATCTTTTCAAGCGGTATCAGTCCCTGTTCTGCAAGTTTTATTACCGCGCTGAGATCATCTTTTGGTTTTCCGCCAAACGATCCCTTAATCGTGAATTCTCTACGGACTAATGGAGTTATTTCGAAACTTGCAGTTGTCCCATGTGGTGCGATTCCGACTACCGTGATTAGCCCTCCCTCAGACACAAGCCCAAACCCAAGTTCAATAGTTGCAGCACTACCAACGGCCTCAAAGACCAAATGAGCCCCCTGACCAGGTAGTGAAGCTTTAATATCCTGCACATTCATTTTGGCAGAGTTAAATGCATGTGTAGCACCTAGATCCCGTGCTAATTCAGTTTTTTTATCATCAATATCAATAGCAATTATATTCTCAATACCGAAGATTTTACAGAAAAGAGTAATAAACAACCCCACACCACCAACTCCAATAACGATCGCAGTTTTATATGGTGCTCCTTCCATTTGTCGGGTCAATATGGCACGTTTAACTGCCGAATGGGCAGTAATTCCGGCACAACCTAAAACACACCAAGATTTGTCAGCCAGGTCACCACGAACCTTCGCCATTGCCGATATCGGTACCACAGCGTATTCGGCGAATCCTGCCATCGAATACGAAGATACTTCCTGCCCAACTTTGTCTTGCAATCTCTTTGTACCATCTAACATATTTCCATTTAAACGGTTATTGAAGAAAAAACTCGAACAAATATTTGTTAATCCTGAATTGCATTGCTCGCAATTATTACAAGGCATAATGAAACTCGTGACAACGAAATCATCTTCGGCGAAATCAAAAACACTTTTATCGTTTTCACTAATCTGAACGATTTGCCCAAAGACCTCATGACCTAGAATTGCAGGCCTTGGAAATTTAACATGTTTTTTTACTACATGTAAGTCTGAATGACATACACCAGTTGATAAAACTTTGATTAAAACCTCGCCATTTTTTGGTTCGGGGAGCGGAATATGCTCCATGAATAGTTCTTCAGATTCCTCACGTAAAATTGCTGCGAGCATGTTAGCCACAAATCTCCAAACAAGAGTTGCTCAGTACCCCAAAAGCAAATCTAAAATTTGGCTTTAGCATCAGACGGCATCCCGCCAGTCAATCAGAATTCCATTCATTGAGTCTTTTTCTGGTGTGAATAATTTTGAGTAGATTGTTTGCGAATCTTTCCAATTGATTTCGTGGCTGACGAGGGCCTTCATGTTTAAATGACCAGAAGTGATCTGATTGATGACTGATTCTCTACTTGGTGCTTCCCCAATAAAAAATGGGAATACAGCATTTAATTGCTTTCTGTGAGCGAGATTAAATTCAAACTTAAGGTCGCCCGCATAATGGCCCTCAAACACGATCATACCCTCGAACTTTGTACACTTTAAAGCATCTTCAACCAAGGGCATGATTCCTGTAGATTCAATAACCACATCAAAACCTTTAGGAAAGTCTTTTTCCAGTTGCTCCCAAGCGGTTGATTCTGAAGTGTTTACTACTCTATTCGCACAGTATTTTGCCGCTACTGCTAATCTATCTTTTGAAACATCTGTTACAACAACATATGCACCGCGCATCATCGCCAACAAAGCAGTAGCCTGTCCAATTATTCCTTGTCCAATTACCAACACCGAATCACCCGATTTCACATGCGCTTTATTTAGTGCATTAGCACCTACAGCGGGTTGAACGAATAGGCCGGCGTACTTATAGAGCTCTGTCTCTGAGACTGGGTGCGTCCTTTCAATAGAAGCCGTTGTAAATGCTTGATGCGTTCCCGCCCCAGTGAAATATGCGACTAACTGACCCTCTTCGAACTGACCTTTGATATTTGGGTCGCCAAATTCCACGATGCGCCCAACGCCCTGGTACCCAGGAGAGAAGGGTGGATTACCCCAAAGCAAGTTACGACCGTGCGCCCCAGCCATTTCCGTTCCAACGCTTACTCCAGAGAACTCTGTGCGGATCAATACTTCACCTGGTTTAGCAGTTCGATGCTCGCGCTCCCCCAGAATTACCTTGCCCAATTCATGGATTATAAGTGAGGGATGTTTCTTCGAAGAATTTGTCATGGCAGCCCTTCTAGCTTCGCTTGCGCATTGTTTGCAAATCGATGGAGACTTCAAATTCAATAAATTTTCTAATAGCACTCAAATCATAAAGTCCTGCATGTTCATTGCCCGGCTTTTTATAGAATGACAGGTCAAGATCGTCCGCTCTTTCCCCGAGCGCCAATTTCAAGGCATCGATAGTTGGAATTGTGGAATAATTCTTATCTGCAACAAGATTCATTATGTGAACACCCGATTCAACGCTTCTTTGAACCGCTTTTTGGAATGCGTTGACTACATCGGTTGCTGAAATGCAGCCTAAAGTACAAAATGGTCGCCACATCTTAGAGATACGATCTTCATCTGCTACGACAGCGGTTTCCGCAAGAACTACCCCAATTCTAAAAAGGGTAAAATCTACATCTTTATGTAACCTACTGAAA
>CANIAV010000039.1 GCA_947465365.1 Actinomycetota bacterium
GATGCCGTGGGTGGCGCAGCCCCTGCATACCGTTAAGATTTGTCTTCTAAGCCTCGGTACTCCAACGGTAGAGAGGGCAGTCTCAAACACTGCATAGTGTCGGTTCGAATCCGACTCGAGGCACATGAATACAAATAGCGACGGCGCTGCAACACGTATCAAAATTCTAGTTGCCGAAGATGAAGCGTTGATCCGTATGGATTTAGTGGAGATGTTGGTAGAAGCGGGCTACGAAGTTGTGGCTGAAGCAGCCGATGGTGCACAAGCAATTGAGCTAGCACAGCTACATAAACCTGATTTAGCAATTCTTGATGTGAAGATGCCGATATTAGATGGCATATCTGCCGCCGAGAAAATAATCTCTATCGCGCCAGTTTTAATGCTGACCGCTTTTTCACAGCGCGAACTAGTTGAACGTGCTCGCGATGCCGGCGTTATGGCTTATGTCGTTAAACCTTTCTCTATTGGTGATCTTGTTCCGGCAATTGAAATCGCAATCAGTCGACATTTACAGATGCGCACACTGGCTGAAGAAGTTGCAGATTTACATGAACGGCTAGAAACTCGAAAGTTAATTGATCGCGCTAAAGGAATTTTGATGCAAGCGCTAAATCTGGCCGAACCCGAAGCATTTTCTTGGATTCAAAGGGCGGCTATGGATCGTCGCTTGACGATGAAAGAGGTCGCCCAAGCCGTTATCTCCCCAGATGCCGTTCCGGGTAACTAACCTCTGAAAAAGAGGTCAAAAGAGGCAATAACGTAACCAAACCTTTATATATCCACGCTCAACCTCAGGTTGATGGATGGATACCCCTGCCTTTACACTTTCAGCCTCCCTGTCCCGGGACACATGCAAGAAAAAACAGGAAGGCAATACATGAACAAGAAGATCAAAGCTTCTGCTGCAATCGTTGCCGCAATCGCGCTTTCATTTGGCGCATTTGCAACAACATCTGCATCAGCTGCAACAAAGACATTCACTCTGGCATACCAGGGCCCACTTTCAGGTGGAGAAGCCTCAACAGGTATCGACGAGCAAAACGGTGTTAAGTATGCAATCAAGGTATTTGAGGCAGCTAACCCAGGTTACAAGATCAACCTCGTATCAGTAGATGACGAAGGAGATCCAGCTGTAGCTTCAAAGGTAGCTCCAGGAGTTGGAACCAACACAAAGATCATCGGTCTTATTGGTCCTGCTTACTCAGGTGCAACAATCGCATCACTTCCTTACTACAAGGCAGGTAACCTCACAGTTATCTCACCATCTGCAACTCGCGTATCTCTAACAGATCCAAAGAGCCCAACAGCTAAGTCAGATTACGGTCGCCCAATTTTCCACCGCGTCGTAGCAACTGATGACAAGCAGGGTCCAGCTCTTGCGAAGTTCGCAACTGATGGAGTTACATCTCCAAAGGTCTTCGTATTCGATGACCAGTCTTCATACGCTGTTCCACTACGTGGATATGTTGAAGCAGCACTCAAGAACGTTAAGGGTGCAACTGTTGTTGGTGGCGGAGATTCAGTTCCAAACACAACTACAGATTTCAGCCCAACAATCGCCAAGATCAAGTCATCTGGTGCAAACGTTGTTATCTACACCGGTTACTACAGCCAAGCTGCAGTATTCGTAAAGCAGCTACGTGACTCAGGTTCAACAGCGGTCTTCGCTGGTGGCGACGGAGTCTTCAACCAGCAGTTCGCAGTTCTAGCCGGTAAGTCTGGCGAAGGTGCAAAGCTAACTGGCGTAGCAGGTCTTGCTGATGTTGATGCAAAGATCGAAGCTGACTTCAAGGCAAAGATCGGTGTTTCATCTGGCGTTTACGCAGTTGAATCAATCGACGCTGCAAATATCTTCCTTTCAGGAATCAAAGCTGGAAAGACAACCCGCGCAGCAATTAACAAGTGGGTAAAGAGCTATAACTTCAAGGGTATTGCTGGAGCGAACATCAAGTTCAACCAACATGGCGATATCTCAGAAGGTGGCTTTGCTGGCTTCCTAGTAACAGGCGGAAAGCTTGTTAACAAGGGCCCAGTAGCCTAACTCTGAAGTAATTGCTTGACCCCAACGGGCGTCTTGATTCGTAAGGATCAAGACGCCCGTTGGCTTTTAATTCACTCAAAATTAAAGTAGATTTCACCGACTTGATCTATTCAAGTCGCGCAAGGCACCGGGTCGACTATCGACCGCAGATTTAATAAAGGGGCACGATGTTTACAGTCTTTATTGATCAGTTCTGGCAACTGACCGTCTCGGGTATCGCACTCGGGTTTATCTATGTCTTGATCGCACTTGGTTACACCATGGTCTATGGCGTACTTCGTATGATCAACTTTGCTAACTCTGAAATCTTTATGTGGGGAACATTCGGCGCGATCGTCGCAAGCCGTGACCTCTTTGGATATAACCAGACCTCAGAACCGGCGCACGGTGCCAAACTCGCACTGGTTCTCTTTGTTCAACTCTTTGCCTCAATGGCCTTTGCTGGATTAACTGCGGTTACGGTCGAATTTGTTGCCTACCGTCGCTTGCGCGCTAAAGGTACAAATCGTTTGGCAACTCTGATCTCTGCAATTGGAATGTCGATGGTGCTATCAGAGGTGATGCGTCTGCTAACGGCTTCACGACCAGTTGGATCACCTCGTATTTTGGAGAAAGTTATTTTGGTGGAAGTCTGGGGCGCACAG
The DNA here is from genome assembly GCA_947465365.1 of Actinomycetota bacterium. GTDB lineage: Bacteria > Actinomycetota > Actinomycetes > Nanopelagicales > Nanopelagicaceae > Planktophila. The sequence goes on from CANIAV010000039.1 coordinate 2,686, forward strand.
ATTCGCCTCGATACTTTAATTACCATCGTGGCGGCAGGCGCCATTTTCATCATCCTCGAGCGCTTCGTAAAGCTATCGCGCATGGGCAAAGCTATTCGCGCAGTATCTATGAATGAAGATGCTGCGAAGCTGATGGGTATTAACTTAAACCGCGTTATCACGACAACATTCTTAGTCGGAGGCCTCGCAACAGGGGCGGCCGGATTCTTCTATGTAACTGTCTATGAATACACCAAATTTAATATCGGTTTCACGATGGGACTTGCCGCCTTTACCGCAGCCGTTATCGGCGGAATCGGCAATATCCGCGGAGCTTTCTTCGGGGGAGTAGCCCTTGGTCTGGCTGAGGTCTACGCCTCTGCAATCCTCGGTACTCAATGGAAATCAGTAACGATCTTTATTGTGCTCGTATTAGTCCTTCTCTTTAAGCCATCTGGCTTATTCGGAGAAGCCGTCACCCAGACAAGGGCTTAAGGTGAATATTATGAAGAACTTTAACCTTCGCGATTTCGGTGCTGGCATCTGGGAGCGGTCAAACCGCTACCAACGAATCGCCATAGTTTTATTGGTAATCACACTTGCAGCGCTGCTGCCATTTGCTGGTGCGTCATTTTTAGCTACGCCAGTTGCAGCATATGACGCAGTCTTGGTTTATCCAGTAGCCATTTTCGTTTTGATGTCGCTTGGCTTAAATATTGTGGTCGGCAAATCTGGCATGCTCGATTTAGGTTATGTAGCGTTCTTTGCAATTGGCGCCTACACAAATGGTTTATTGAGCATGCATACCGGGCTTAATACCTGGGAGATCATGCCAATTGGTATTGGCGCAGCGATGTTTGCAGGTGTCTTACTTGGTATTCCAACGCTGCGTCTGCGTGGTGATTATCTAGCGATCGTCACCTTAGGCTTTGGTGAAATCATTCGTATCGTTGCTCTCAACGTTTCTTGGACCAATGGTCCTAATGGAATCTCAGGCATTCAGATGCCACCTCCAATTCTTGGCAAAGAGTTTGCACTAGATGACCAGAAACTCTTCTTCTGGGTAGTCCTAGTAATGATCTTGCTAACTATCTGGATGATTCGCCGCTTAACTGTGCGCCGTCCAGGTCGCGCTTGGGAAGCAATTCGCCAAGATGAAGATGCAGCAGAACTGATGGGCGTTCCAACTCTTAAATATAAGATCTGGTCATTTACATTAGGCGCAGCAATTGGTGGAGCAGCCGGCGTTCTCTATGCAGCTAAGAACCTCTTTATCTCACCAGAGATGTTTACCCTTAACGTTTCAATTCTGATCTTGGCCTGTGTGGTCTTTGGCGGAATCGGAAATATCTGGGGTGTAATTCTTGGTGGTGCGATCTTGGGTTATCTACCAGATCGAATCCGCTTTATCTCTGATGCGCGTCTATTGGTCTTTGGTCTCGTATTGGTTGTAGTTATGAACTTCCGCCCAGATGGCTTGTTACCTCGCAAGAAGCGAGAAAAAGCATTGATTAAGAAAGGAGCAAACGCCTAATGTCAAAGGTCCTATTAAAACTTGAGAACCTCACCATGAAATTCGGTGGCGTGACCGCTCTAAATGAAGTAAACCTGGAAATTCACGAAGGTGAAATCCTTGCACTCATCGGCCCTAACGGCGCCGGTAAGACAACCGTCTTTAACGTGATCACAGGTGTTTATCAAGCAACATCTGGTTCAGTTACTTTCGATGGCCACAACTTGGCAGGTCGCAAGCGCTTCCAGATCACTGGCCTTGGCGTTGCTCGTACCTTCCAGAACATTCGTTTATTTGGCGATATGACAACTTTGGAAAATGTTATTACCGCAACCGATGTACATAAGAAGAGCGGCCTAGTCGGCGCACTTTTCGGTACACCTCGCGCACGCCGCGAAGAGAAAGAGAACCGCGCTAAGGCACATGAGATCCTGCAATTTATCGGTATCGATGAATATGCAGATCGCCTGGCAAAGAATCTTCCATATGGAGTACAGCGTCGCTTAGAAATTGCACGCGCAATGGGAACATCTCCGAAGCTATTGCTCCTTGATGAACCAGCAGCCGGCTTTAACCCGCAAGAGAAAGTTGAACTCGCTGCAACGATTAAAAAGGTGCGCGATGCCGGATACACAGTTCTTCTCATCGAGCACGATATGTCGCTGATTATGGGAATTTCAGATCGCGTTGCCGTTCTAGATTTCGGAACAAAGATCGCCGATGATTCTCCAGCTGTAGTACAAAATGACCCTCGCGTAATCGAGGCTTACCTAGGAGTGCCAGCAGATGCGTCTTGAAATTAAAGATCTCCACGTTCACTACGGCAAGATTGAAGCTATTAAGGGCATCTCAATCGTTGTTAACGAAGGTGAAATCGTTACCTTAATCGGCGCAAATGGCGCTGGTAAGACCACGATGCTTAAGACTATTTCTGGTCTTCGCCCGGCAACTAGCGGACAGATCATCTTCAATGGTGAAGATATAACTGGCGTTCCAGCCCATAAGCGCGTTGACCTTGGTTTATCACAAGCCCCCGAAGGTCGCGGAATTTTTCCGGGTATGACAGTTCTTGAGAACTTGGAGATGGGAAAGTTCCATCGCCATGATCGCAAAAAGGAGATGGCCGAAGATCTAGATAAGGTCTACACGCTCTTCCCACGTTTGAAAGAGCGCATCTCGCAAGCTGGCGGAACGCTATCTGGCGGAGAACAACAGATGCTTGCTATTGGTCGCGCTCTTATGGCTCGTCCAAAAGTATTGCTACTTGATGAGCCTTCAATGGGACTTGCCCCACAAATGATCGCCAATATCTTCCGCATCATTACCGAGATCAATAAGACTGGTGTGACGATTCTTCTCGTTGAACAAAATGCACAGCAAGCGCTACAGCGCGCCCACCGTGCTTATATTCTCGAGACCGGAAATGTCGTTAAGGAAGCTAAAGCTTCTGATCTACTTAACGATCCTGCAGTACGCGAGGCATACCTCGGTACTGGCGCTCACTAAAGTCGCTACGCTCTTTCAGCCAAAATCAAACAAGTAATTCGCGCTGAACAAGTACGTTCACCTTGTTCGTTGGTAATCACGATCTCGTAAACACATAGGGTTTTACCAAGCGATACTGCTGTTGCAACTCCCGTCACAAATCCGTACGTTGCAGATTTGTGATGCGTGGCATTGATATCCACACCAACAATTCTGCGGTTAGGGCCAGCATGCAATTGGGTGCCGATCGAACCGAGTGATTCAGCTAAAACGACATTGGCTCCGCCGTGTAAAAGTCCTATCGGCTGAGTGTTTCCTTCAACCGGCATGCGAGCGACTAAACGCTCCGGGGATGCTTCCAGGATTTCGATACCCATCTTCTTATCAAGTGCGCCGCTGCCGCGTTCCCGAATAATCTCTAAAAAGTTTGGGGTATTTTCTGGCTGCGTCATAGTTCGAAATAGTAACTTATTTAACCGCTACTTCTCTAGGATGGCGCCATGGCTCAGAAGCGATTACTCCTAATTGATGGCCATTCGATGGCATATCGCGCCTTCTTTGCCTTACCTGCAGAAAATTTCACAACAGCGCAAGGGCAACACACCAACGCTATCTATGGCTTTGCCACGATGTTGATCTCACTCTTAAAGGATGAGAAGCCAACCCACGTTGCAGTTGCCTTCGATGTGTCGCGAAAGACTTTCCGTACCGATATTTTTCCCGAATATAAAGCCAATCGTGCCAAGACTCCTGATGAATTTCGCTCGCAGATGTCATTTCTCAATGAACTAGTAACTGGCTTTGGAATTACCCAATTTGCTCTGGAGGGTTATGAAGCAGATGACCTCATCGCCACCATTACCAAACAGGCAGAACGTGAAGGTGTGGAAGTCCTGATTTGTACCGGGGATCGCGATAGTTTCCAACTTGTTACTGAAAAGACAACAGTTCTCTATCCCAAACGCGGTGTATCCGAAATGGCACGGATGACTCCTGCTGCGGTTATTGAAAAATACGGAATGTCGCCAGATCAATATCCAGATTTTGCTGCCTTGCGCGGAGACCCCAGCGATAACTTGCCATCTATTCCCGGCGTTGGTGAGAAGACGGCGGCAAAGTGGATCGTGGAATATGGATCGCTGCAAGAGCTAATTGCCAATGTAGATAAGGTCGGCGGCAAAGTCGGACAATCACTGCGCGATAATATAAATGATGTAATTCGCAATCGCGAGTTAACGCAATTGATCCATGATGCGCCGATTGATTACGAGGTCGATGCGCTTATCTGGCCAGGCGTTGATGAGGCAGATCTAACTAAGTTATTTGAGCAGTTGGAATTTCGCACCTTAAAAGATCGCCTTAAGCCAATCCTTAACGC
>CANIAV010000040.1 GCA_947465365.1 Actinomycetota bacterium
GCTCTTGAATAATCTTGCCATTGCCGCGAACTGGTCCATCTAATCTTTGTAAATTACAGTTAACAACAAAGGTTAAGTTGTCTAATCCTTCGCGAGCGGCAAGTGAAATTCCGCTAATTGTTTCTGGCTCATCCATTTCACCATCACCAAGAAATGCCCAAACATTTTGATCACTTGTATCTTTAAAGCCACGTGCATGTAGATAACGATTAAAACGTGCTTGATAAACCGCATTAAGTGGACCAAGACCCATTGAAACAGTTGGGAATTGCCAAAACTCTGGCATTAAACGTGGATGAGGATATGAAGATAATCCACCGCCATCATGAGATAACTCTTGGCGGAAACCATCCATTTGTTTCTCGGTTAAGCGACCTTCCATAAATGCACGTGCATACATTCCAGGAGATGCATGTCCCTGGAAGAAGATCTGATCTCCGCCACCTGGATGATCTTGGCCGCGGAAGAAGTGGTTAAAACCAACTTCATAAAGAGCGGCAGAAGATGCGTATGTAGAAATATGTCCACCAACACCGATACCAGGACGTTGTGCGCGGTGAACCAACATCGCAGCGTTCCAGCGCATATAGGCGCGAATACGTCGCTCAATTGCTTCATCTCCTGGAAAAGCTGGTTCATTCTCTGGAGTAATTGTGTTGATGTAATCGGTATTGCGAAGAGCAGCTACGCCAATATTCTTCTCATGTGCGCGCTGTAGTAATTTTAAAATTAAGAAACGAGCGCGGACCGGGCCTGCGCTCGTAAGTGCTGCATCAAAGGATGCCTGCCATTCAGCGGTCTCAGTCGGGTCGATATCTACTAGCTGGTCGATGATCTGATCTGGGACCCCGAAGTTCTCGCTCATGGTCCTATTCTCGCGCTTACGGCGCAGTAGGGCAAAATCCGCCGAGATTTCGTCTCACAAAACCCTTGTCAAAGGTCAAATGTTTCGGTGGACTTGTCCTGTGGCAAAGGGGATGGGATTTGCTCAAGGAGAGATAGTCCTTGAAGTCGGCTATGACGACGATTGCGATGAAGGGCTACGTAAAGAGATCGCAGCTGCCACCGGAACAAAATTTGTTGAAGGCTCTGCCACCGAAGTAGTCGATGCCGTTATTTTATGGTGGCGCGATGGTGATGGAGATCTCGTCGATGAATTAATGGATGGCCTCACCTATTTAAGTGAGACCGGACCGATTTGGGTCTTAACGCCAAAGGTTGGACGCGATGGCCACGTTGAACCAAGTGATATTCAAGATGCCGCACCGATTGCAGGTATGAGCCAAACATCAACTTTAGTTGTAGCAAATGATTGGACGGCAACTCGTCTAGTCGCGCGAAAAGCTGGCAAGCGCTAGATTTCGCATATGAGCCAATCACTTACAGGATTATCAGTCGGATCAGTTGCTCCAGATTTCGAGTTAAAAGATCAGCACGGTGCGAAAGTTTCACTGTCATCTTTTAAAGGAGATAAGAACGTTGTCGTTCTCTTTATTCCATTCGCATTTACCGGAACCTGCACAGGCGAGCTTTGTGCAATTCGCGATGATTTAGCTTCATTCCAAAATGATGATGTGCAAGTAATTGCAATCTCATGTGATTCACCATTTACACAAAAGGTATTTGCTGAACAAGAAGGGTATAAATTCCCAGTACTTGCAGATTTCTGGCCCCATGGCGCAGCTGCTAAGGCTTACCAAATCTTCAATGAAGATCTCGGTTGTGCGATGCGCGGTACTTTCATCATTGATAAAACTGGCGTAATTCGCTGGGCGGTCGTAAATGGCCTCGGTGATGCGCGTAATAACGGGGATTACAAGGCTGCAATCGCTGCTCTTTAGTTAAGGTAGTATTTGCCAAGCAAGAATCGGGTGCTTAGCTCAGTGGTAGAGCGTCTCGTTTACACCGAGAATGTCGGGGGTTCGAAACCCTCAGCGCCCACGTTTACTGATTTAAATAAGCCTTCTTCATTACGGCCAGATCAATCTTCTTCATTTCTAGCATCGCTTTAGTTGCGCGCTGCGAACCTTCACCATCTGAGCCACCAAGGTAGCTCATCATCTCTGGGGAAGTGACTTGCCATGAGATTCCAAATTTATCTTTTAGCCATCCGCATTGACCTTCTTGACCGCCGTCGGCTGTTAGCAAAGCCCAAAACTTATCGATCTCTGTTTGATTAGCGCAGGGAATCTGAAATGAAATCGCCTCAGAATGTGGGAACTGGGGACCGCCGTTTAGGCCGATGAAGTTCTGACCAAATATCTTAAAGTTAACAACGATCTCTTCACCTTGTTGGTTGCCCGGTGTATCTGTTGGTGCGATCCAATTATCTGCAACTGAGCTATTTGGAAAGATACTGGTGTAAAAATTTGCAGCTTCACGTGCACGACCATCAAACCAAAGACAGGTAGTCATTTCCATGCGGCAAAGGTAGGGCAATTACTTGGCTTGGGTCAATCTCGCCTTTATCAATTTCTTTAATAACGTCTTCGTCAGCGGTTTATCAACTGGAACATGAATTGCACTTAAGGTCGTAGAGAATCCAGCTAATTCCTTGGTAAATAATTTCAGGATTGATCCGCTAAATGGGTAGTAACCGACATGTTTTTTATTGGCAAGTAGGCCGGCGACAATGACGTTATTTACTTTGAAGGCCGGCATTGCGTAGCTAATAACTTCGGTCGCTTCCGGAACGATTTCTAGGATCCGCAGGCGCATTTCCAACATAGTTTCTTTATGTGGCGAAGGTGCCGATTGATAGTGTGCACGAACTGCGACAGGTAACTGTTTTGCCACGGAAAAATAGTACTCCCCGCCTATATCAAGTAAGGTTTACCTTAGAATTCAATATCCGGAGCGCTACGAAGAAGTGCAGTTAAAAGGAGCGAGTTGTGAAGGCTAGCGTCAGCGATCAGCGCTCTATTCTCGATATCCAGAACTTTGATTTCACTACTACTTCCTTGCAGGCTAAAGCTGCCGCCCTTCCTGAACTGGCTGCTATTGCATCGCTAACCATTAAAGCCAACAATGCGCGTGATCTGCGTATTGCTGCCGAAACTGAGCTAAGTGATATAAAGCGCGAGCTAAACCGTGCTGAAACTGATGTAGAACAAGTTGTCTCACGCATAACCCGAGATGAGACTCGTCTGGCATCTGGCACGGGCGCTGCTAAAGAGTTAGAACAATTGCAGCACGAACTAGTCTCACTCGCCGGTCGCCGCAGCGAGCTAGAAGAAGTCGAACTTGAAATCATGATGCGCGTAGATGGCATTAAGGAACGCATTACCGCTTTGCAGGCAGAGGAATCTGCGCTCGCCCTAGAAATTGCAAACCTGGAGATCGCTAAAGAGAATGTATTAACCGTGATTGGTGCAGATTTAAGCGCTGCGGCACAAGAGCGCGCCAAGACAGTGGCGGGCGTTAACCCCGAACTAATTGCGCTGTATGAAAAGATCCGCGCCGCAAACAATGGCACAGGTGCTGCTGCTCTAATTGGCAACCAATGCAAAGGTTGTCACTTAACTTTAAATACGATTGAACTGCAACGAATTGCGGCGCTGGCCGAAGATGAAATTGCGCGTTGTGAAGAATGCCGGTGCATATTGGTGCGAGGTCTATAAATGGCGCGCCACTTTAAATTAACTGCCGACGGTGGATCGCGCGGCAATCCTGGTCCTGCCGGTTACGGCGCAGTCGTTACTGAAAGCGGCAAGATCGTTGCTGAACTCTTTGATGTAATCGGAATTGCCACAAATAACGTCGCCGAATACAGCGGGTTACTTGCTGGCCTGAGCCATATCCATAAATTAGATGCTGCTGCCACCGTTGAAGTTGCGATGGATTCAAAGTTAGTTGTTGAACAAATGTCGGGACGTTGGCAGATTAAGCATGCCGATATGCGTGATTTAGCTAAGCAATGTCGCGCAGCGCACGATCCTTCACTTATTACATATTCATGGATTCCACGTGATGAAAATTCACATGCCGATCGCTTAGCAAATAAAGCTTTGGATGGTGGATCTGCTCACAAACCTGAGCCACAAATTCAACAGAACTATTTATCAGAGCGCCTGCGCAGTGATGAAGTACCAACCATGATTTATATGGTTCGCCACGGTGAAACTGTGCTTACCCCGATGCGGAAGTTTTCTGGCACAGGTGCGCTAAATCCTGAGCTAACCGAGAAAGGTTTAGCCCAAGCAGCAGCTGTTGCTAAAGCAATTGCTAAGTTAGACCCTGAAGTAATCATTGCCTCACCACTTGCACGCACAACCCAGACAGCGCAAGCGATCGCAGATAGCACCGGACTTGAAATTACCTTCGATGAGATTTGGTATGAACTTTCCTTCGGTGATTGGGATGGCCTTTCATTTGAAGAAGTAAAAGCGAATTTTCCTGATCAATATCAAGGCTGGCTTAACTCAACTTCATATGCACCAGCCGGGGGAGAGTCATTTGACCACGCAGCAGTTCGCGTTGAGGAAGCGCTGGAAAAAGTTGCTGCGATGTATCCCGGCCAGCGCGTCGTGGTCGTAACGCACAACGGAGTCATTAAATTAGCAGCACAAATAGTTACGGGAGCGCCAACGGAGGCGGTCTTTCACCTAGATGCAGCTCCTTGTTCAATAACATCAATTTCAATTTGGCCATCAGATGGATTGCGCGCACTGCGTAGCCTTAACGAGACAGGACACTTTCGCCCTTGATTTCAACCAATGAATGGGTCTTCACACTTGCCTTCTTGGGTGTGGTAATTATCTTTGATCTATCCCTGGCCATTATTCGTCGCAATAAAGAGACCTCATTTCTAGAAGCACTGTCTTGGACCGTTTTATACATTGGCGCCGCAGTTGGCTTTGGAATCTTTATGCCGCATTGGACTAGTGGAGAAATGCAGAAGGAATTCTTCGCCGGATGGCTTACTGAATATGCGCTCTCGGTTGACAATATCTTTGTATTTATCATTTTGCTGGCAAGTCTAAAAGTTAAGAAAGAATCACAGCAGCTAGTTCTATTACTAGGCATTCTTTTAACCATCGCTATCCGCGGGCTTTTGATTCCCATCGGTGCCACACTAGTGTCGCGCTTTAGCAGCGTCTTCTATATCTTTGGTGCCTTCTTGATCTATACCGCCTGGAAGTTGATTAAAGAAGATGGTGAAGAAGAATTTGAAGAAGGCAAAGTAATTACTGCACTAAAGAAGCGTGGACTTAGCACTTTCTCGATTGCGTTAATTGCTCTTGGTGTGACAAATCTGGTCTTCTCACTTGATTCAATTCCAGCAATTTTTGGCCTAACCCACAGCGCCTACATCGTTACAACTGCAAATGTCTTTGCACTTATGGGACTTCGCCAACTCTATTTCTTACTTGAAGGCTTACTAACCCGTTTAATTTACCTATCAAAAGGACTCTCATTTATCTTGGCCTTTATCGGCGTAAAGATGATTCTGGAAGCCCTGCATGGCAATGGTGTTGAAGTCCCAGAAATTTCCCTAGAACTTAGCCTTGGCGTCATCGTTCTGACCCTTGTTATAACAGCGGTGGCAAGTCTTTCCGCTACGCGCAACGGTGGGCCACGGGAAAAATCTCAACTCCCGTAAATCTTCATCTACGTCTACAATCGCCGAATGTATGAAATTGCCTTAAGCGTTAACGCTTGCGTAAGCAGCAATACTCGCGCCGATATTGCCTGGCTTGTTTCTTCAACAGACTCTGTCGTGCCCATGAGCTTTGATGCAATTGCGATGACGCCCGGAGGCGGAAAAATTGGAAGCCTTATCGGTTCAGCCTTCGATGGTCCGCTTATTGAACTTGCAACTCGTAAATTATCTACCGGTCGAATTATCACCAGAGTTGTTACTGATTTCGAATCCACAATCTCAAATGTTCCGGCAGGCACAACTCTACAATTTGCAGTGATGCCATCTAGCGCAATTGAAGCTGGAATCTGGCAATCTTTCTTAGATCGCGAATCTATTGCAATCGTGTGCCATGTTGCGGGAGATGAAATCGTAAAAACTGAATATTTCACTTCAGTAACCATAATCGCTGCAGACCCACAAATTGCCGAAGAGTTCAGCAAGAATAAATCAACAGTTTTAAACCTTGGTGATCGAATTGTGACGATCTACCATCCAATCACCAAGTTTGTTATTGCAGGAACCGGACCAATTGCAGATGCACTCGCAAAGGCTGCCCAAGGCATTGGCTGGAATGTCTCTGTTGACCCACGGCCTTCAATATTTATGGGATTTACAGCAACGCTTTCGCCCATGGACTGTGCCGTGATTATGGGACACGATGTAGAAAGTTCAAGTAATTGCCTTAAATACGCCCTGGAAAGCAAAGCAGGTTATATCGGTGCTCTTGGATCTAAAAAGATGCAAGAAAATCGAGAGGATTGGCTAAATTATCGCGACATAACTGATATTTCTCGCGTACACGGACCGGCCGGTTTCGATATTGGAGCCACAACTCCTGATGAGATAGCGATCTCGATCCTTGCCGAAGCGATCGCAGTCTTGAAGGGTGTTTAATACCTCCATGGATATGGACCACAGTTCTTCAGATAATTTAGCAATGAATATTATGTGGATCCTTATGGGCGCAATGGTCGTAGTTGATTTCGTGATGGTTATTTACCATTCAAAATTGCATAAGCGAATCAACGCCCTCGAAAAGCAACTGAACGATAAGAAGTAGATTTCATGCGTGAAGGTACGTGGGAGCAAGCCTTCGACATTGCATCCCATAGCTTTACAAAACTTGCCGCCCAAGAAGTAGCGCTGAATGATGCAATAGATAGGTATACAGCAGCGGATGTCCTCTCACTTTGCGATCTGCCAGCATTTGAAACTTCTTCAATGGATGGTTGGGCAGTCTCAGGCGATGGACCGTGGAATCTGATCGGCGAAGTTCTGACCGGAAAGGCGTCCTCACAGGTAATTCATTACGGGCAGTGTCTGGCAA
>CANIAV010000041.1 GCA_947465365.1 Actinomycetota bacterium
GATTGTGCGCGTGGTTGTTAAAGGATAGTTACTCATAGTAATTAAATTATTTTCATTAGATATTTTACTTTTTATATTTTTGATATAGATTTAGTGAGACCGCGCCGGCTTGCCAAGGCCGACGCGGCCGCCAGATGCGAATTAATGATCTTCCGGATCCGTCTCGTCGTTCTCACGACGGGCCATTCGCATTTCCACGTACCTAAATACGAGGTCGGCTAAGGCAACGACAAGCGTTGCCCAATCTAGGACTCTCATTTCATTTGCACTCCTTTCTCCATTCCCGGCTTACGTCGGGAGGTCAAATGGTCCGCTGGCGGCGTGCATTTGATTGGAGAGAAGGATTAAGGCGTGCGAAAGGTAATTCTTATCGATTCTTGTGATCTACTGGTTTTGCGAAACTGTGGATAATTTCGGAAATACGACGCAAGATGCCTGTGTCGGTGGGTGGGGCTAAGTTTCCTTATGAGGGAAAGGTGGCACCGAAATGCTCGAACTATTGGCGCTGACAGCGGTGATCTATTTATTTATCAACCGCAAGAAACGGGTACGTAAGGCGCGGGGAATCGATGCCGAATTTCGTGAGCTTGTCGAAAGTACTTACTACTCGGATGCGATGGCTGCAGAGATAAAGGGATTTTTATTATCGGTGGTGGCAGATGATCGCGATGGCGCGGAAAAGTTTTCAGATGCGCGCCTTGCGCAGGCGCAATCGATTTTGGATCGGGCAGGGCCTGGCGCGTTTTACTGGATGACTGAGATTGCAACGCAACTTGCGGTTCTATCGGCGGCAAAGATCAATGGAATGGGAACTAATGTTGAAGCCGAACTTGGTTCAGTTGGTATTACACCGGATTCTGTTGTGCGTGTAGTTGTTAAGGGATAGCTAATCAGCGTTCTGATCGAGCCATTGGCTAACTATGCGCTTAAAACGAGCAGGTTCTTCAAGCTGTGGTGTGTGTGATGACTCGGGAAAGAGCTCCCAAACAGAACCGGGGATAAGCGATTGAACTTCGCGAACCATCTCTGGAGTTGCTTCATCGTGTTGACCTGAGACAAGCAGAGTTGGCACTTTGATTTTATGTAAATCAGGACGGATATCCCAATCTTTAAGGGACCCGATTACATGGAATTCACTTGGGCCATTCATGGTGTGATAAACGGTTGGATCAGCAGCGATTTGGTTAAAGGAATCGATTAGACATTGCGGCTGTGGGATTCGGCAAACATGTCGATCGTTAAAGACGGAAACAGCGGCTTCATATGCAGGGTCATAAGTTGTGCCATCGGCTTCGTGTTTTAGTAACGTGGCTTGAATTTCTTTAGGCAGTTCATCCCGCAATCTATTTGCTTCAGAAACCCACACAGCCATGCTTGCAGGAGAATCTGCCACTACAAGGGCTTTCAATCCAGCAGGTTGTGAAATTGCGAATTGCATTCCCAGCATTCCACCCCAAGATTGACCGATGATTGCATAGTTATCCGCGATGCCTAAATGTTTAGTTAGCAATTCGAGTTCTTCCATAAATAACTCCGGGCGCCAGAATTCTTTTGGAGCATCAGGCAGATGAGTTGAATTGCCGCAACCAATCTGGTCATATAAAACTGCAGCGCGTCCAGTTTGAGCAATCATTTCCGCAATTGGTATTAAGTAATTGTGTGCAGCGCCTGGGCCACCGTGCAGAACCATGACGGGAGTTTTACCGCTTTTCAGGTCGCCGACTACTCGGTACCAAGTATTGCCATGCTGCCACTTCATCTCATCGCTCATGCGGCGAGTGTATTAAATGGCAATTAGAAAAGATAGGTTATTGGTGGCGGATGAAGTTGGCAACGGCAGGGTTGGACTTCATCTCGTTTAGTTCGTCTTGAGTTGGCAGAGTCGGGCGATCGCGTTCTACTTTTACTAGGCATAAGAAGCCGAATACTTCATTTTCATCGGCGCGGAATTGATGCCAGGCCCAAGATGGAACATAGACAAGATCGTGCATAGCAAGCGGCAGAACTTCATCGCCGACTAAACAGGCGCCCTTGCCTTTGATAGGAATAACTAAATGTGTGTGCTCGTGTTTTTCCAGGGTGGTGTGGCCGCCGGCATCGACTTCGAAGTAGCGAACTTCCATGCCATCTACATGATCTTCACCAAATAAAACGCGGCGGGTTACATCTTTAAAAGTGGCTGCGCCATCTTCATCTTTATATACGAGCTCTTCGATATTACGCCAGCGATGTGGTTCATCTTGGATGACGTGGTATTTATTGTGGCTCACGGGGCAATGATAGCCGCGCTGGCTAGGTGGTGTTTAATTGGCATATGAGCGAACGCCAATGGGGCTTTAAAACAAGGGCGCTTCATGCCGGCACGCAACCTGATCCACAAACGGGTGCGCGCGCGTTGCCGATTTATCAATCATCGGCATTTGTCTTTGAAAATACTGATGATGCAGGTAATTTATTTGCGTTGCAAAAGTACGGCAATATCTATAGCCGCATTGGCAATCCAACAGTTTCAGCCTTTGAGGAAAAGATTGCATCCCTGGAAGGCGGCATTGGCGCAGTTGCAACATCTAGCGGAATGGCCGCCCAGTTCTTAACTTTTGCAGCGTTAGTTGGCACCGGCGATCACGTGGTTGCATCGTCTGCTTTATATGGTGGAACGCTTACGCAATTAGATGTGACGCTGCGCCGATTCGGGGTTGATACAACATTTATTACTAGCGACAAGGCCGAAGATTTTAAGGCTGCGATTACTGATAAAACTAAATTTATCTATGCTGAGATGATTTCAAATCCGGCTTCCCAAATCGGTGACATTGAAGCGCTGGCCAAGGTGGCCCACGATGCCGGCTTGCCACTGGTAATTGATTCAACTGTGGCGACGCCTTATCTGGTGCGACCAATTGAATATGGCGCAGATATTGTTCTGCACTCTGCGACTAAGTTCCTTGGGGGACATGGCACAACTTTGGGTGGAGTGATTGTCGAGTCAGGAAAATTTAATTGGGGCAATGGCAAATTCCCAACTATGACAGAACCTGTGCCGTCATATGGCGGCGTTTCCTGGTGGGAGAACTTTGGGGAATTCGGATTTCTTACCAAGGTGCGCGTCGAACAGCTGCGCGATATCGGGGCATCTTTGAGTGCGATGTCAGCATTTTTACTTGTGCAGGGAGTTGAAACTCTGCCACAACGTATGCGCGATCACGTGGCCAATGCCAAAGTTGTTTCAGAATGGTTAGAAAGTGATCCGCGTATTGAATGGGTTAAGTATTCAGGCCTGGCTAGCCATCCACATAATGCGCGTGCGAAAAAGTATTTACCTGAAGGCCCAGGATCGGTATTTTCATTTGGCGTTAAGGGCGCAGGCAACCTTTCTAGCCGCGAAACCGGTGAGAAATTTATTAACTCAGTGCAGCTAGCTAGCCACTTGGCCAATATCGGTGATGTGCGCACCTTGGTAATTCATCCAGCCAGCACCACACATCGCCAGTTAACTGATGACCAGTTAATTGAAGCGGGCGTGCCACAGGATTTGATTCGAATCAGCGTTGGTTTAGAGGATGTAGAAGATATTCTCTTTGATCTAGACCAAGCTTTAACGATCGCATCCGGAAAGGCGCGCTCATGACATATCAAGAGCCAACTGCGCTAGATCGCTTGAACTTTATGAGCAGCGCCAAGAACGTGGCCATTGTTGGGGCATCAGATAACCCAGCTCGTGCCAGTTACTTTGTTTCTACATATTTATTATCGGCATCGCACTTTAAATTATTTTTCGTAAACCCAAAATTAACCGAAATTCTGGGCCAGAAGGTTTATAAATCACTAGCTGAAATTGATGAGCCAATCGATATCGTCGATGTCTTTAGAAAGGCATCTGATATTCCAGGTGTCTTGGATGAGGCCATTGCAATTAAAGCAAAGACTTTCTGGATGCAGCTCGGGATTTCAGATCAGGTATCTGCCGAACGCGCAGCATCTGCCGGGTTAAATGTGGTGCAGGATAAATGTTTAAAGATTGAACATGCTCGTTTTGCAGGTGGGCTAAACCTGGCCGGCTTTAATACCGGGGTCATCTCTTCCAAACGAAATAAATCTATCTAGCAGTCTTATCCTGACTTTTATGGTGAAGTTACGGGCCTTAGCGAAAGCATCGCACTTTGGCCCGACGTTAATTGTTACAACAATCGCTTGGTTCCTAGGCGCCCATTATTGGTGGGAAGGACCTGCCTATGTAATCGCCTTTGGCGTCTTTACGGGGCAGCTCGTAGTCGGCTGGAGCAATGACCTATATGACTACGCAGATGATTTAAAACATAACCGGCAAAATAAGCCTTTGGTGGCAGGTTATATATCTCGGGGTTACTTAACTAATTGGTTGCGCTTTATGGTGCCCTTCTCCTTTGTGGCAAATTTACTTGGCCCGCTTGGCTTTAAGGGCGGGTTGGTTTATATGTTTGGAATTTCAATGGGAGTTGCTTATAACTTCTACTTTAAGTACAACGCCTTCTCTTGGCTGCCCTTTGCGCTGGCCTTTGCTGCGTTGCCATCATGTGTTGTTATCTCAAAGGGCTTAGCTGTTCCGGTGTGGATGTGGCTTGGGGGAGCGATCTTTGGAACAGCTGCCCACTTTATAAATGTAATTAAAGATATGGATCAAGATCGCTTAAGTGGAATTGGCGGCCTGCCACAGCGAATCGGTAAGCAAAATTCAATTGTGGCTGCTGCGGTTTTAATCGCCTTGGGTGCAGCAACTGTCTTCTTTCTAAGTTAATTAACCCAGAGTTCATTGCCTTATATGGCAAGAAGCCGATTGGATTAACTATTCTTCTGCAATGTCGATTCGCCGCAGGGATTTAATCGTGGGCCTCTTTGGCACGGCACTTTCCTTTATTGCAGGTGGCGCCTTTGCTGCAGATACTCCGCTGATTAAATGCACGCGAGTTGGGCAAAGCGTTATTTACCGAAACCAGAAATTTACATGTGTAAAAAAGGCTGGAAAGTTAGTCTGGGGCAAGGGCGTGCCGCTGCCGGTAAAGAGTGCATCGCCATCTGCGAGTCCAACACCAACAGCGTCTGCAACGCCTGCAGCCTCTGCAAGCGCTGAACCCAAGCCTTCTGCAACGCCCACAAAAAATTCAGTGAAGATAGCTTCTTCTAGTGATATTTCAATGGGAACGGTGAAGGTATTTCCTGCAGGTCGTGTGACTGGGCTCGTGGTTTCACTCGTTTTAATTCGTGATAGCAACGGCTTACGTGCACTGCAGGCAGAGTGCCCACATGCAGGTTATTTGGTTAAAGATAACGGAGGCGGAGAGTTGATTTGCCCAGCGCATAACTCATTATTCAGCGCAAAAGATGGCGGGCTATTGCGTGGCCCAGCTTCTTATCCATTAGATAACTATCCGGTTACTGAAACCGGCGGAGATATCTTCGTAACTATTTAACGAAGGCTGCGCATAACGGCGGTGACTTTGCCAAGGATCTCGCAATTGTCGCCATTGATTGGTTCGAATGCGGGGTTGGCAGGAAGTAACCAGATGTGGCCGTTCTTGCGTTGGAAGGTTTTAACAGTTGCTTCGCCATCGATCATTGCGGCAACGATTTCGCCATTGTTGCAATCTTTCTGTTCGCGGATAACAACGTAATCTCCATCGCAGATTGCCGCATCGATCATTGATTCACCGACGACCTGCAACATATATAAGTTGCCCTTGCCGACGAGAGTTTCAGGGAGAGCAAATGTTGATTCAACATTTTGTTCTGCAGTGATTGGGCCACCGGCTGCGATGCGACCGACGAGAGGAACCTGCTTAGAGGTTTCGACATCGATCTCGGATTTCTCACCTGGCATTAGGACTTCCAGAACGCCACCGCGGGTTGGGTGCGGGGTAATAAAGCCCTTTTCTTCAAGGATTTCCAGCTGATATTTGACGGAGGCAGGCGAGCTCAGGCCAGCGGCTAGAGCAATTGCGCGCATAGATGGGGGAAACCCCTGGTCATCCATGCTGGCCTTGATGACCTGAAGGATCTTGAGCTGGCGGGCGGTGAGGCCGTGTTCGCCTGCTGCTTGATCGGGGAGTTCAGTGACTTTGGCGCCGGTGGCTGGTTTTTTGCTCATGGATACAGGGTGACACACTGGCAGAAAAAAATCAAACATATGTTCGAAAATAACTTGCGCCATGTCGGTGGCATGGGGTTTAATTGGCTTTGTTCGAACAAGCGTTCGAATACCTTCCCCAAGGTAGTACCAGCAGGAGATGACCATGAGCACTATTTCATATAACGCGACAAGCTCTAAAGCCCTTATAAATCAGGGGTTTTCCACCAATCCGTCCGCCGTGCATTTAACACGTCGTGGTCGCCTGGCGCGCACGCTCTTGGTTCTCTCACTAGCTGTTGTCTTAGCTAGCGTCTTTGGCCTCAAGGCCGGAGCCGGCACCCCAGACCAGGTCGGTGCGCCAACATCATTTATCCAGGTCACCGTGGCACCGGGGGATACCTTGTGGTCACTTGCCACACGCATGGCAGATGGTGGCGATGTGCGCTCGCTGGTTGATGAGATCGCATCTGTTAACTCGCTGGCAACTGCTGAGGTCCAAGCAGGCCAGAAGCTCCGTATTCCACTTCGCTAAAGGTCGCGACACGCCGTTCATCGGGTATTTACCTACTCGACAGGCAAAGTCTCAAGATTTGCTTTATAGTTCCCACTATATGTAGGGGTCAAAGCGGTTAAAACTTCCATAAGTAGTGTTTTTACGGTAGTTTTTGCGGTTCACCAATACATCTAAATTTGGGAAATATCTAGTATTTCGAAGGGAGACACGCCGAGATGATTTGCCCGTTCTGCAGACACGATGATTCA
>CANIAV010000042.1 GCA_947465365.1 Actinomycetota bacterium
ACGGCAACGCCTTTATCTGGCTGGCGATCTATCTTGGTGCGATCGACAGTTACCGCAATTCCAACGCGGTTCAGCGCGAGAGGCACGCCAGATGAGTCTACGATCAATCCGCGCGTTGCGGGAGTAACCACATCACGGCTTTGAATGGATAAAGCAGCATCGCGATATTTAGGACCTGCGGCGACTTGTAAATAAAAGAGTCGGCCTAATAGCCCAACCAGAAGTGAAAAAATAAAGATTTGGACGACCAACAAACTCAAGCGTGCGCGTTGATTCATCCTCGACTCAAATCTTGGAAAAGCCCGCTATGTATGCGCGTTACGAAAGGCATCAACAGTGGAACGACTGCAACAGTCCAGAGTCCGGATGCAATGAGTGAGATAAATATTTGCAGCGTGCTACCGAGTTCTCCACCAAACATCAGGCCAAGAATTAGATAAACCAACCTAGTGATTGGCACTGCGATCGCGACTATTACAACAAGTGAGATTGGATTGCCGCGGAAGTTGTCATCACCGTATCCCAGATAAGAGATAGAAAATCCTGCCAGAATCATAATTAAAGTCCACTGCCCCACCGGACCAGAAGATGACTGCGAGAGATCCATCAGCAGCCCTGCGCCAAATCCGGTAAGTGCACCAAGTTCTGGCGTACCAAGTGCCGACCAGAGAAGTGTGAATATCAGAAAGAGCGAGAAGCCGCTGCCGAAGAGACGGAATTGACTAACGATTGTCTCTTGAATTACAAAGATAACCGCAAAGATTGGAAATGAAATTAGAAATCTACGAGCGAACATTTATGGTGTTGGCGATTCTGATGGCTTGGCATAGATAGTTACCGTTGGAACTGGAGTCGGGACCGGCGCTTTCGGTACTAATGCATCTCGTGGATCAGATTGTGGAGCGCCAACCACGACTGCAACGATACTTAAAGAAGAGAAATTCACATAGAACTTAACATCGGCGGTCTGCGTTATTGCACCAGCAGCGTTATCAACTGAGGTTACTTCTCCGATGGGTACACCCGGAACAAATGGACGGTTATGTTGACTGCCGCGCGCTAAAATAACATCGCCAACTTTAAGAGTTGTTCGATTATCGAGAAGTTGAAGGACGCCTTTACCGGTGCCTTGTCCGCTTAAAATTCCAATTTGCTGGCTTCCCGCAACGCGCGCGCCCACGCGAAACGCTGGATCGGTGGCTAGCTGAATAAGTGCGCTATTTGGATAAGACATCTTCACAACGCCAACTAGGCCCAGGCCGGTAATTACCGTCATGTTCTGGCGAATCCCATTATTGGTGCCGGCGTCGATAGAGATTGTCTGGGTAAATGAAGAAGTTGAGCCGAGTGAGATTACCTTGGCGTTTACCACTTTATATTTTGCAGTTCCAGCTAAATCTAAAACTGATTTCAATTGAGAAAGTTCGGCATCGGCATTCTTACGGTTAATTAGCGCTTGGCGCAGCTTTTCATTATTTGCTTTCAGTTTTTCAATCTCGCCGCGTGTACGTCCTAGGTGAGTTACATCTGAGAAGAAATTGCCGACTGGTCTAAAGACGTTTGCGGCAACCGATTGCAGAGGAGATAGAACTGTCTGAGATCCGTTGCGAAGTCCGCCGAGGACTTGCACGCCGCGTAAATCTAAAGTGATGAGAAAGAGCGAGGTAACAATTAAAGAGATGAGCAGCAGACGACCGCGGTTATCGCCGCCGTTTCGCATCCTTAAAACCTATCGACGTGGCTCGGAGATCAAAACCTTTTCAAGGGCTTCGAACTCTTCAATGCACTTACCGCTACCTTCAACAACTGCATCTAGCGGGCGATCAGCGATATGAATTGGCATACCAGTCTCTTTGCGAAGTCTTTCGTCGAGTCCCTTAAGTAGCGCGCCTCCACCAGTTAGAACAATTCCGCGATCCATTAGATCTGAAGAAAGTTCAGGTGGGCACTTATCAAGGGTGCTCTTTACGGCGTTGATAATTGCATTTACTGGTTCTTCCAGTGCTTTACGAATTTCTGCAGCTGATACAACGATTGTCTTTGGTAGACCAGTTGCCAGATCGCGACCGCGAATTTCTGCATCATTTTCACCTTGTAATGGATAAGCAGAACCAATCGCCATCTTGATTTCTTCAGCGGTACGCTCGCCGAGAAGTAGTGAGAATTCGCGCTTAACCCAGTTAATAATCGATTGATCTAGCTCGTCTCCACCAACGCGGATAGATAGAGATGTAACGATTCCGCCGAGTGAAATAACAGCTACTTCTGTGGTTCCGCCACCGATATCTACAACCATATTTCCAGTTGGTTCGTGGATAGGTAGACCTGCACCAATTGCCGCAGCCATTGGTTCTTCAATAATGTAAACCTTACGTGCACCAGCTGCATAGCCAGCATCTTTAACCGCGCGCTGTTCTACACCGGTGATACCTGAAGGAACGCACACAACGATACGTGGCTTTGCTAAGTAACGACGACGGTGGACTTTCTGAATGAAATAACGGAGCATGCGCTCGGTGGTATCAAAATCTGCAATAACGCCATCTTTAAGTGGACGAATCGCAACGATATTTCCAGGAGTGCGACCAATCATCTTTTTGGCTTCAAGTCCTACGGCAAGAATTCCACCGGTGTCTTGGTTTACCGCAACTACTGAAGGCTCATTAAGAACAATGCCACGACCGCGTACATAGACCAAAGTATTTGCGGTGCCTAGATCAACCGCCATATCTCGGCCTATAAATGACATTCTGTTACTCATTTTTTACCCTTCAGTTATTTACTTGAACTTACTTACCGAAAAAAATCTCAATCTCGCGTGCAGCTGACTCTGGTGAATCTGATCCGTGCACAATATTTTGAACAACTTTGGTTCCTTGATCGCGTGCTAGATCTCCGCGGATGGTGCCGGGTGCTGCAACCGTAGGATCAGTTGCACCAGCTAGTGATCTAAAACCTTCGATTACGCGATTGCCTTCGGCAACGATGGCAACGATTGGACCTGACATCATAAATTCAACGAGCGGTTCAAAAAATGGCTTACCTTTATGTTCTTCATAGTGGCGTTCTAGTAGCGCACGATCTGCTTGCATCATTTTTAGCGCAGAAATTACATACCCCTTAGCTTCAACTCGTGCAATAACTTCGCCGATTAATTGGCGACGTACGCCATCTGGCTTTACCAGGATTAAGGTCTTTTCGGTGCTCACAGGTGCAGTCTATTAGGCATCTGGCGGAGTTGGCGCCACGGGATTTTCCCTCGGTTTGGCCAATAAGGCCGCACGTGCTGCCTCACCCTTGCGCCCCACAATTATCGCCGCAACCCATAACCCCATGAATAGCAGATTTACGATCGCCATCGAAGGCACCACGAAGCTATAGGCAGCCATCGCAAATTGGAGAAAGGAACCCAAAATCCAACCGGCACGTTTCTTTAACAAGCGGATGGAATAAATCATGAGAAACATGACAACAAAGCCATAAACGATCGTCGAACTTTCGTGGCTATCTTTGGCCAACAACATTGCAAATCCCATAATTAGAAATTCCATAGCTAAAACTGCAGAACCAAGGACGCGCATTACTTATCGCTGCCTTCGTTTAACTTGGCATATTTCTTGCGGACCACAGTGCGAGCTTCACCAACCGTGACAACCGATCCGGTAATCAAGATCGCAAGTGACTCATCACTTAACGGGCGAATCGCATCTTTTGTTGCGCGATCAATTGCGGCTTGCAAAGTATCTTCTGCAAATACGCGATCAGCGCCAAAAACTTGAGTCGCCAATCTAGTTAAATCGACCACGTTCATGGAGCGCTCAGAGGAATTAGTAGTAACGATGATTTGATTCATAACCGGTTCAAGTGCTTGCAAAATACCCAGAGCATCCTTATCGGCCATCAAAGCCACGATTCCAGTGACATCATCAAAGGTAAATTCGGTTTGCATGGTTTCGGCTATCGCTTTTGCGCCATGTGGGTTGTGGGCTGCATCCAAGATGATTGTCGGATCGCGATGGATAACTTCGCATCTTCCAGGTGATGTCACGTTTGCAAACCCAGCACGAACGGCATCGATATCTAAGTCCTGCTCGCCAAAGAATGCTTCAACAGCGATAAGGGCTGCTGCAGCGTTAGATGCTTGGTGCTTGCCGTGCAGTGGTAAGAAAATTTCGTCGTAATGCCCACGCAGACCAGTAATGGAAATCAGCTGGCCACCGACTGCGATCGCGCGCGAATCAATTGAATACTCCAGCCCTTCACGCGCCACATCAGCGCCAACTTCTGCTGCGCGACGAAGCAGTTCAAATGCCGCCTCAGGAGTTTGCTGAGCCAGAACTACAAAGCCTTGTTCTTTAATGATCCCTGCTTTGGTAGCTGCAATTTCGGTAATTGTGTTCCCTAAGTACTCCATATGATCTAAACCGATCGGGGTAATTACTGAAACATCAGCATCCACCACATTTGTGGCATCCCATTGCCCGCCCATTCCGACTTCAATCACACCTACATCGATGGGATGCTCCGCAAAAGCGGCGAATGCCAACGCGGTAATTGCTTCGAAGAAAGAAATTGGATTATCGAATTTACTATCCATCAAATCAAAATAGGGGCTGACATCGTTAAAAGAGAAGATCAACTCTTTGGCATCGATTGGTTGACCATTGATACAGATTCGTTCCAAGTAACTTTCTAGGTGTGGACTAGTAAATCGGCCGGTGCGCAGACCCATTTCAAATAACAATGAATCAATCATGCGCGCTGTTGTGGTCTTGCCGTTAGTGCCACCGATGTGGATCGTTGGGTAGGTCAGCTGTGGTGAACCTAAGATATCTACAAGAGCTGCGATTCTCTCTAAAGTCGGTGCGATGCGATTTTCTGGCCAACGCGCAAGTAACGCCTTTTCAATTGCATCAATACGTTCTTGATCATCGGGGCTGATGTTGTTCATGTAATTACTTCAGTGCAGCAAGGGCTGCGGTAATACGTTCAATATCGGCAGATGTCTTGGCCAGACGATCTTTAATTTCAACAACCACATCCGCTGGTGCCTTAGCCATAAAGCCGGCGTTTCCGAGTTTTACTTCAGCTGTTTGTAAATCTTTTTTAGCCGCTGCTAAATCTTTCTCTAAACGAGCACGCTCTGCAACAACGTCGATGGATCCAGTTAGATCAAGTTCGATCTTTACGCCAGCAATTTCCAGAGCTGCAGATGGCGTGAAATCTTTATCCTCTAGCTTCAAAATAAAGCGAAGCGCACTGGAATATTCGACAATATCTTTCGAACCGATAAAGCGACCAGGCACTTTCTGCGATGGTTTCAAACCTTGATCGTTGCGGAAGCGGCGGACTTCGGTAACAACTTCTTGTAGCGAAGTTACAAGCGCTTCAGATTTCTTATCAATGTGGGCTGGGTTAGATACTGGCCAATCTGCAACTACCAAAGATTGACCACCGGTAAGCGTGCACCAGAGCTCTTCAGTAATAAATGGCATTACCGGGTGCAGCACGCGCATGAGCTGATCTAGAACATGGCCGAGCACGCGTTGGGACTCGGCTTTATCATCTGATGCAAAAGTCTCTTTAGAAAGTTCTAGATACCAGTCGCATAAGTCATCCCAGGCAAAGTGATAGGCAATTTCGCAGGCGCGGGCAAATTCATAACTTTCAAGTAGCGCATCAACATCGCGCAACGTCTCGCTCAAGCGCGACAGGATCCAGCGATCAATTGCGTTTAGCTTCGATACTTCAGGCAGCGGGCCAGCAACTTTTGCGCCGTTCATCATCGCAAAGCGCGTTGCATTCCAAAGTTTGGTTGCAAAGTTTCGTGACCCGCCGATCCAATCTTCAGCTAAGGCTTGATCTGTTCCGGGATTGGCACCGCGCGCTAAGGTAAAGCGCAAAGCATCTGCGCCGTACTTATCCATAAATTCAATTGGGTCGATTACATTTCCACGACTCTTTGACATCTTTTTGCCAAATTGATCGCGTACCAACCCGTGCAACATAATTGTTTTAAAAGGCGCAACGCCATCCATGGCAAAGGTAGACATCATCATCATGCGCACGACCCAGAAAAATAAGATGTCATAGCCAGTTACAAGAACGCTAGTTGGATAGAACTTTGCTAAATCAGCAGTCTTTTCTGGCCAACCAAAGGTAGAAAATGCCCATTGTCCAGATGAGAACCAAGTATCTAAAACATCTGGATCTTGGTTCCAACCAGCTGGTGCAACTTCATCAGGACCAACAACTTTTATTTCACCATCTGGTCCATACCAAACTGGTATGCGATGTCCCCACCAAAGTTGGCGAGAGATACACCAGTCGTGCATGTTATCTACCCACTCGAAGTAACGAGGTGAAAGGGATTCTGGTTCGATCTTTACTTCACCGCTGCGAACTGCATCAGCTGATGCCTTAGCAAGTGGTGCAACCTTTACAAACCATTGCTTAGATAAACGTGGCTCAACAGTTGTATCGCAACGTGAACAGTGGCCAACTGCGTGGATATAAGGACGCTTTTCGGCAACGACGCGACCCATCTCTTTTAGCTTGGCAACAACTGCAGTACGGGCAGCAAAGCGATCCATGCCATCGAATTCAGTACCGGTGCCATCCATTACGCCGTGCTCGTTCATTATTACAACAAAGGGCACGTTGTGGCGAACTGCCATTTCGAAGTCATTGGCATCGTGTGCGGCGGTTACTTTTACGGCGCCTGTACCGAAATCTTGCTCAACTAGTTCATCAGCGATAATCGGAATCATGCGATTTACCAACGGCAGTAA
>CANIAV010000043.1 GCA_947465365.1 Actinomycetota bacterium
AATGAGTAATCCGCAAAATCCGTGCGGGGGACGCACAGATCTTGCGGATTACTTCCCTATAACGAGAAAAACTATGCCTTTGGAGCAGGTGAGGCTTTTGCTTCTTTGGCTGGCTTGGCTGGCTTAACTGGCTTTACCAAAGCTGCCTCTGCAGCCTTTGCAGTTGCATCTGCTGCAACATGAGCTGCCTTGCGAGCATCTTTAGCTGCTTGTAATTGCGCATCTGTTGTCACGGTTGCAAGAGCTGCTTGGAAATCAGCTAGCGCTTTTGCATTTGCGGCACGGCGAGCATCAACGATGGCACGGTGTGCACTTACATATGTATTCATCTGAGATTGGAAGGTTGCTTGTGCTTGCGCGCGCGCAATAGCTGCATCCTTTGTATCAGCAGCAGTTGCTGTTGTAGCTCCACCAATAAGTGAAGTCGCGATTAGAGCTGCAGTTAGGAATTTCTTGGTAGCTAGCATTTTTATCTCCTCTTTCGCCCGCCTGGTGGTTGGCTGATAAGGAGATATTGCGCGCTGACCTTGTGAAGACTTTGTGAAAGCCTTGCGGTGGCGCGGTGAAGTTAGCGAACTTTGGGCTTAGCCCTCGTTTGGACCAGAAGTTGTCTTCTGGATCTGCATCAAGAATTCGACGTTGGACTTGGTGCCCTTCATCTTCTCGAGCAAGAGCTCAAGAGCCGCTTGTGGTTCAAGGGCGTGCAATACACGACGGAGCTTCCAGACAATATTGAGTTCTTCAGTACCCATAAGAATTTCTTCCTTACGTGTACCAGATGCAACTACGTTAACTGCTGGGAAGATGCGCTTATCAGCCATACGGCGATCAAGAATAAGCTCCATATTTCCGGTGCCCTTGAACTCTTCGAAGATAACTTCATCCATACGAGAGCCGGTATCAACCAGTGCTGTTGCCAGAATTGTTAGCGATCCACCATCTTCAATATTACGAGCTGCACCAAAGAACTTCTTTGGTGGATATAACGCAGCAGAGTCAACGCCACCAGAAAGGATGCGGCCCGATGCAGGCGCTGCGATGTTATATGCGCGACCTAGACGAGTAATTGAATCGAGCAACACAACAACGTCATGGCCGAGTTCAACTAAGCGCTTAGCGCGCTCGATCGCAAGTTCGGCAATCGTGGTGTGATCATCTGCAGGACGATCGAATGTCGATGCAATAACTTCGCCCTTAACAGAGCGCTGCATATCGGTAACTTCTTCAGGGCGCTCATCAACTAGAACAACCATCAAGTGACACTCTGGGTTGTTGGTTGTGATCGCATTGGCAATTGCCTGCAAGACCATGGTCTTACCCGCCTTTGGAGGCGAAACAATAAGTCCGCGCTGTCCTTTACCAATTGGCGCAATCAGATCGATTACGCGAGTAGTCAAAATATTTGGTTCAGTTTCCAGGCGCAGGCGCTCTTGTGGGTAGAGAGGTACCAACTTGCCGAATTCCACGCGACCGCGCGCTTCATCAGGAGTTACGCCATTGATTGTTTCTAGAGTAATTAGCGGGTTGTACTTCTGACGTTGCTCACCTTCACGTGCCTGACGCACCTGACCGGTAACAACATCGCCCTTGCGAAGTCCGTATTTACGAACTTGTTGCTGCGAGACATAAATATCGTTTGGCCCAGGTAAGTAACCACCTGTGCGGATAAATGAGAAGTTATCCATGATGTCAACGAGACCACCGACTGGAACTAATACATCATCTTCGCCGATAACAGGTTCGCGTTCTTCACGTGGTCCACGTTCACGATTGCGGTCACGGCCACGATTGCGGTCACGGCCACGTCCCCGATCGCGACCGGCAAAGTTACGGTCGTTATCGCGTGGGCCATTGTCATGGTTATCGTCTGAACCTTCACCATCGCCGTCATCATCATTTGAGTTGCCACTTGAATTGTTCTGTGAACTTTCGCGGCTGGAATTCTTTTTAGCGTTACGCGCTTCGCGGCGGGCTTCGCGTTCAGCTTTTGCAGCCTCGCGGTTGGCAGCCTGCAAATCAGCGATCGCAGTTACTAGCGCATCTTTCTTTAACTTGGTTGCGCCATCAATACCTAGTTGTGCAGCAACCTCTTTTAACTTAGGAAGGCTCATTGCTGCTAGTTCTGGACTATTTGAACGGATTGGTTCAGCGTCCTTAACTTGATCGTTATCTTGATCTGTCATCTCTATCTTTTCATTTGGGGCTTCGTCTACGAGCGTGATTTCGTAGAAGCAAAAAGCCTAGTTATTTGGAATTGGTTACCTGCCGACTTTCACCGTAACTTCCGGCTGAGCAAGTGGGGTAACCATAGCACCTCGCGCAGGCCGGCTGCAAAATTCGCGCTTGGCTAGAGGATGAGCGCTCCTGTGCGAGAAATCTCTAAAGATTTAGCTTCAAACTTGCTGCCGGCGGCGCGGATCAATTCTGCAACATCGCTTTCACTGCCGGTATGTAAAGCCAGCACAGTTGGACCAGCGCCAGAGATAAAGGCGGCAACTCCAGCACCACGCAACTTATTTAATAAAGCAAATGAGGCTGGCATCGCTTCGCTGCGATATGACTGATGTAGGAAATCTTCAGTTGCTCTAAAGAGTAAATCCGGGCGCAACGTCAGGGCGTGCACTAACAAGGCGGAGTTCGCGGAATTTCGTGCCGCATCGCGATGCGGAATGCTTTCGGGCAACATCTTGCGCGCCTTTGATGTGGCAACTGAAGTAGATGGAATAAAAGCGATCGCACGAATGCGAATATCAACGTTTAGAGAGATTGCTTGCGCCACATTTTTGCCATGTTGATCTTCTTGCCAAGCAACTACTGCATTTCCATAAAGCGCGGCCGCCACGTTGTCGGGATGGCCTTCCATATCAGTTGCTAGCTGCAGTAACTTCTCATCGCTCATCTTGTCGCTACCGGTTAAGACCAAAGCGCGCGCAAGTGATAGACCACCAACGATTGCACTTGCAGATGAACCAAGACCGCGACCATGAGGAATTACATTTAGCGCACGAACAGCCACACCCTTAGGTTTGCCCCCAAGAAAATCAAAACCTTTATACATCGCCTTAACAAGTAAGTTCTTATCAGTGCGTGGAACATCATCGGCGCCTTCACCGGTGACATCTATATCTAACCCAGCATCATCTAAAATCTGTGCAACATAACGATCGTGCATACCAAGTGCTAATCCGAATGAATCAAAGCCGGGCCCTAAATTGGCAGAAGTTGCCGGAACTTGAACTTGGATGGGATTGGCTTTAAAGGTTGGTTTAGCCATGGCGCTTACTTAAGACCCAACGCCTTTGCGGCAGCAGCAGCATTTACTTTTACAATCTTTGGCTTGGCAAACTTTTCTAGCGCCCAAGAAATATCTTTTAGCCCGTGGCCAGTAACAGTTATGACGATCTTCTTACCCTTTGGCAGCTTGCCCGCCTTCTTATATTTAATTAAGCCTGCAATACCAGCGGCCGAAGAAGGCTCAACAAATACGCCTTCTTTCCCAGCAACTAGCGCATATGCAGCAAGAATTTCTTTATCGGTGACTGAATCAATCACGCCGCCAGATTTATCACGCGCTTCTATTGCTTGCTCCCAGGATGCGGGATTTCCGATGCGAATCGCAGTTGCGATTGTCTCTGGCTTTAATACTGGCTTGCCTTTAACAAGCGGTGCCGCACCTGCAGCCTGGAATCCATACATCTGTGGAAGAGAATTAGAAATACCATCTTTGCGGTATTCGTTATAGCCCTTCCAATACGCAGTTATATTTCCCGCGTTGCCAACCGGTAGCGCATGAATATCTGGTGCAAAGCCCAACATATCAATTACTTCAAAAGCAGCAGTCTTCTGACCTTCGATGCGATAAGGGTTCACCGAGTTAACTAACGCAACTGGATAATTTTCAGATAGTTCGCGCGCCAGAGTTAGACAATCATCAAAGTTTCCAGCGACCTGCAAAATCTGTGCGCCATGGATTACTGCTTGCGCCAATTTTCCAGTGGCTATCTTTCCTGCCGGAATCAATACCGCTGAAATCATTCCGGCTTTAGTTGCATATGCAGCAGCGCTAGCTGAAGTATTTCCAGTTGAGGCACAGATAACGGCCTTTGCGCCATCTTCGGCTGCTTTAGAAATCGCCATTGTCATACCGCGATCTTTAAATGAACCAGTTGGGTTAGTGCCTTCGTACTTGAGCCAAACATCGTTGCCGAGAAGTTCAGATAAATAGCAGGCATAAATAAGTGGTGTGCCACCTTCACGTAGTGAAACAACGGGAGTCTTTGCGCTAACTGGCAAGCGATCGCGGTACTCCTCGATTACTCCCCGCCATTGATGCGCCCCAGATTTCTTGGCTTTAAATAAACTCATGCTGGTAACGCACCTTCCACGCGGATCACGCTAGAGATCTTATTGACCATATCCATAGCCTTTAGCGATTCAACAGTTGCTTTAAGTTCGCCTTCAGTCGCTAAGTGAGTAACGATCGTTACCTCAGCATCGCTATTACGTCCTGCCTGATTAACGGTTTGAATTGATACACCGTGATTGGCAAAGGTAGTTGCGATAGCGGCCAAAACACCTGCTTTATCGGCTACTTCTAGGCGAATTAAGAACTTAGTCTTTGTAGTCTCAATCGGTGCGATATCGCGATCGGCATAGTCTGTTTCGCGCTGGCCAACTGAGTTAAGTGCAATATGGCGAGCCACGGCAACAACATCGCCCAAGATGGCAGATGCAGTTGGTGCGCCACCTGCGCCGCGACCGTAGAACATAAGCGAGCCTGCAGATTCTGCTTCCACAAAGACTGCGTTATAGGCATCGCGAACAGATGCCAGTGGATGGCTCTTATGCAACATAACTGGGTGCACGCGAACTGAAATTTCATCAGCCGGGGTTAACTCGGCGATCGCCAGTAACTTGATGACATGATCCATGGATTTTGCAATTGTCACATCTTCTAAAGTGATCTTAGAAATTCCTTCGCGATAAACATCATCAACTGTTACGCGAGTATGGAAGGCAAGCCCGGACAAGATGGCAGCCTTTGCAGCTGCATCAAAGCCTTCTATGTCGGCAGTTGGATCTGCTTCGGCATAACCCAGAGCTTGTGCTTCTTTCAAGACATCGGCAAATTCGCGGTTATCTTCATGCATCTTGGTCAAGATGTAATTTGTTGTTCCATTAACAATTCCCATTAAGCGAGTAACAAAGTCACCCGCAAGTGAGTCGCGCATCGGGCGGATAATCGGAATTGCACCGGCAACAGATGCCTCGTAATAAATATCTTCACCTTTGGCGTAAGCGGCTGTAAACATCTCTGCACCATGGCTGGCCAGCAAGGCCTTATTTGCAGTAACCACAGATTTACGATTTTCAATCGCAGTCATGATTAATTCGCGCGCCGGTTCAATTCCACCCATGACCTCGATAATTAAATCAATCTCGGGATCATTAACAATTGAGAATGGATCGGTTGTAAAGAGCGCTGGGTTAATTCCTTCGTACGGTTTGATAGTGCGAACTGCGATGCGAGCGAGCTCCATCTTTACGCCAGCGCGAGTGGAAAGTTCTGCAGTATCTGCCAATAAAAGGCGCGCGACTGAGCCACCGACAACGCCGCATCCGAGCATGCCGATACGTACAGGTTTATCTGCTGGGCTCATCTGCCTATTCTTTCACATCGAGTGCGAGCAGATCTGCCTCATTTTCGCGACGGACAATTACGCGGGCTTTTCCATTATTTACTGCAACAACAGGGGGGCGCGGTACGTGGTTGTAGTTACTAGCCATGCTGCGGCCATATGCGCCAGTTGCTGGGATAGCGATTAAATCACCTGGTGCAATATCTGCCGGAAGTGAAATATCGCGAATAACAATGTCGCCGGTTTCGCAATGTTTTCCAACAACGCGCGAAGATACAGATTTTGCAGTTGATGCACGTTGGGCGATAACCGCGTGATACTGCGCGTCATATAAAGATGGGCGAATATTGTCACTCATACCGCCATCGACTGAGATGTAACGACGAGTTGCACCATCTTCAAGCACGACATCTTTAGTTGTTCCAACTTCATATAAAGTAAATGTCGTTGGTCCAACGATTGCGCGGCCAGGTTCAATTGAAATTGTGGGGATATTTAATTTATGTTTTTCACAGGCTGCAGTAACTGCGCTGCGCAAAGCAGGCATTACTTCGCCCGGTTCAAGAGTTTCATCCTCAGGCAGATAGGCGATTCCATAACCGCCACCGAGATCTAGCTCTGGAAGTTCAGTTGAGTAAGTATCGCGATATTTCGCAAGCAACGAGATCAAGCGATCTGCAGCCAGCTGAAATGATTCAGTACCAAAAATCTGCGAACCAATGTGTGAATGAAATCCGCGCAGTTCTAGTTCAGGATGGGCAACAACTGCTTGCACAGCCGCCCAAGCAGCGCCACTAGCAATTGAAAATCCAAATTTCACATCTTCATGCGCAGTTGAAATTGATTCGTGGGTGTGGGCCTGAATTCCCGGGGTCAAGCGCAGCATCACGCCTTGCACCTTGCTGTGTTTGCGCGCCATTGCGGCGACGCGATCAATCTCGTGAAGTGAGTCCATCACAATTGTCTTAACGCCCACAGAGACTGCGCGATCTATTTCAGATAGCGATTTATTGTTGCCATGAACTTCAATCTTTGCTGGATCTATGCCACCGGCTAGGGCAACGGCTAGTTCTCCCCCAGTACAGACATCGATACCGATGCCGCAATCTTTAATCCATTGTGCAAC
>CANIAV010000044.1 GCA_947465365.1 Actinomycetota bacterium
AAAAATTTAGTATTGGTACTCATTTAAGTCTTTGGAGCCTCTCTAAAGTTGAAGAGTCTCACGGGGTAGCGGCAATGAAAGTTTTGAAAATACTTTCCTTGTGACTACGCCCCGCAAACCTCGGCGGGTGTTTGTCAATCTTGACTCAGCGATCCAGGTAATCCGACTTAAACGCACTTGGCGCTCTTACGGTTGCGGGTCAGCGTCGGATTTTCACCGACTTCCCCTGAAAGGCAAGCTTTGAAGCTATTAAATTGTCTTACCTGCGAACCAAACCATAAGCCAGCACTCTTTGCAACCAACCACGCTTTAGAAGCATAGGTGCAAGTATTGACAGCGAGTGTATGGTCAGCGCATGGAATATCGTCGCCTCGGCTCATCAGGAATGTATGTCTCAGAAATCTCCTACGGCAATTGGATCACACACGGTTCGCAAGTTGAATCAGAAGCTGCGATCAAATGTGTAAGAACTGCTTACGATCTAGGAATTACTACTTTTGACACCGCAGATGTTTACGCCGCCACTAAAGCCGAGAGCGTTTTAGGTAAGGCGCTTAAGGGCATCAAGCGCGAATCATATGAACTCTTCACTAAGGTCTATTGGCCAACCGGTACTGGCAAGAACGATCGCGGCCTATCCCGTAAACATATTATTGAGTCATGTAACGCATCTCTTAAGCGCTTAAATACCGATCACATTGATCTCTATCAGATGCACCGCTTTGATTATGAAACTCCGCTGGAAGAATCCCTAAGCGCCTTTGATGATCTAATTCGCGCCGGAAAAGTTCATTACATTGGTTTCTCGGAATGGAATGCAAAGCAGATCGCAGATGCGCTAAAGATTCAAGATAACAAGGGCTATAACCGCTTTGTATCCAGCCAACCGCAGTATTCAGCGCTATGGCGAGTAATCGAAAGCGAAGTAGTTCCGCTAAGTGCCAAAGAAGGTATCGGCCAAATTGTTTGGTCACCTATGGCCCAAGGAGTTCTAACAGGCAAGTACTTGCCAGGAAAGAAACCACCTGCAGGATCACGAGCAACTGATAAGAAATCAGGCGCCGGAATGATTTCGCGTTGGATGCGCGATGATGTATTAACTGCAGTTCAAAAGTTGGCCCCTATTGCAAAAGAGGCCGAGCTAACTATGGGACAACTGGCAATTGCGTGGGTACTACAAAACCCTAATGTTTCTAGCGCAATCATGGGTGCGACCAAGCCATCACAGGTTAAAGAGAATGTAAAAGCATCTGGCGTGAAGCTGACATCTGATCAGATGAAGGCTATAGATAACGCGCTTGGTGCAATCCCAACTACAGATCCGAAAGAGACTAAGAGCCCCAACCCGCGCGCTTAATTAACTTTATCGCCAGGTTTAACTTGTGGCTTTGGTGCGCGCATGCGACGCATCTGGGTCGAACGTAGCCAGCCATAAAGACCTAAGCCTTTAGTGCTCTGATTTGGAAAGCGTTGTGCGACTTCGGATTTGATCTTGCGAGATAAGAAGAATCCATCAACTACAGAGAAGAGCAAAACGCCGTACATAATTATGATTCCGGCAACGGCAAATGTGGCAATCGGAATAAGCGAAAGAATTAAGACGAAACCAATTACTGGCAGGAAGTACTCGCCAATGGAACGGCGTGAATCAACTAAATTACGGACTAACTTCTTCTCGGGTCCACGATCGCGCGCAGGTAAAGCTGACTCATCCCCACGCAGATAAGCCGCCCGTTGTGCAATTCGTGAAGCGCGAGCAGCTTCTTTAGCCCGAGCTTTCTCAGCTTTTGTAGATGCTGGAGCTAAAGAAGAGAACTTTGTAGATGCTTGTGCATCTTTGCGCTTAGGAGTCGGGCGACCCTTTTTCTGGGAATTATCTTCTGGAGTTGTCATATCGCAAACTATAGGGCGAGCATCTGCTCTAGAGCCAACTTTGAGAAGCGAGCGGTCGCAGGATCAACCTTTATCTGATTAACCACATGGCCAGCTACAAGCGATTCCATCGCCCACACCAGGTGAGGCAGATCGATTCGGTTCATCGTTGAGCAATAACAGACTGTCTTATCCAAGAAGACAATCTCTTTATCGGGATGGTTTTTGGCTAATCTGGAGACTAAATTTAACTCTGTTCCGATCGCCCACTTGCTCCCGGGCGGTGATTGTTCAACGGCGCGAATGATCGCCTCAGTGCTACCGACGACATCTGCAATCGATACGACTTCATTTTGGCATTCTGGGTGAACTAGAACTTTGACTCCGGGAAGGCGTTTGCGAACTTCATTTACAGATTCAACGCTAAAGCGCCCATGCACCGAACAATGGCCGCGCCATAAAATAATTTTGGCTGCCTGTAATTGTTCGGCAGTTAATCCGCCCATAGGTTTCCAGGGATTCCAAAGGACGCAATCTGCGAGGGTTAATCCAAGTGAAAGCACTGCGGTATTACGGCCAAGATGTTGGTCTGGCAGGAAGAGAATTTTTTCACCCTGAGTAAAGGCCCATTCCATACTCTTCTTGGCGTTAGAGGAAGTACAAATAGTTCCGCCATGTTCACCAGTAAAACTTTTAATCGCAGCCGATGAGTTCATGTAAGTCACCGGAATCGTTCTATCTGCAATACCAATAGCCGAAAGTTGGCTCCAGCATTCCTGCACTTGATTAGCTGTTGCCATATCAGCCATAGAACAGCCAGCTGCGAGATCTGGCAGGATCACCTTTTGATTGGAAGAAGTTAAAATATCGGCGCTTTCTGCCATGAAGTGAACGCCACAGAAAATTATGTATTCCGCCGATGATTGTGCGGCCGCAGCTTGAGCTAACTTAAATGAATCACCTGTTATATCTGCAAACTCGATTACTTCATCGCGTTGATAGTGATGGCCAAGGACAAGGGCGCGATCGCCTAACGCTGCACGGGCGATACGAGCGCGGGAGACTAATTCGGGATCACTGGCTTCTGGTAGTTCACCAGTACAAGAGACGCCACGTTCTGATTCCAGATCAAGGCCTCTGCCAAGTAGCAGCAGATTGGTTAAGGACCCGGTTTGGGATGTGGACATAGCCACATTCTCGCTTATAAATGGCGTTGCTGTCGCATCGACTCAGCAGGGCAGGTAGGCTAAGCCCATGACAACTGAGACAACCACAACATCGTCCGAGACATCAATCTCAACTTCAATTGCACTCACCGATGTTGCCGCCGCCAAGGTAGCCGCACTTCTAGCGCAAGAAGGACGTGACGATCTCTATCTGCGCGTTGCTGTGCAGCCAGGTGGATGTTCTGGTCTTCGTTACCAGCTCTATTTTGATGATCGTAACCAAGAAGGCGATATCGCCCGCGAATTTGGTGCGGTAAAAGTTGTCGTAGACAAGATGAGCGATCCATACCTTATGGGTGCAACTATCGATTTCGTAGACACTATCGAGAAGCAAGGATTCACTATCGATAATCCGCAAGCGCAGGGTTCTTGCGCATGTGGCGATTCATTTAATTAAAGCTAAGCGCTCTCTTTAAAAACTAATGAAAATTGGTGTTGCAGGTTCGGTAGGCCTTGACCATTTGATGACATTTTCGGGGAAATTTACCGATTCACTTGTTGCCGGATCACTCGAAAAAGTTTCATTATCTTTCTTAGTTGATGGACTCGAAGTCCGACGCGGGGGATGCGCGGCAAATATTGTCTATGGCATGGGCGTTCTAGGTTTAAATCCAATTCTGATCGCAGCGGTAGGTATCGATTGGCCAGATTACGATGCGTGGCTAGTGCGACATGGCGTTGATACATCTCATGTCTTAGTGTCAAAGACCTTACACACCGCGCACTTTATGGTCACAACAGATACAGAACTCAATCAAATCGCTTCCTTCTTTCCGGGTGCAATGTCTGAAGCGCGAAATATTGAGTTAGCTCCAATTATGGAGAAGACTGGAAAGCTCGATTTAATCGTTATTTCACCAGATGATCCGGAAGCGATGCTGCGCCATACCGAAGTCGCGCGCCAGATGGGTATTGCAATCGCTGCCGATCCTTCTCAGCAAATGGCTCGGATGAGCGGTGAAGAAATTAAACAACTTATAACGGGCGCTACTTACCTTTTCCTTAATGAATACGAACTTGCCTTAGCGATTCAAAAGACTGGCTGGAGCGATCGCGAAATTTTGGAGAAAGTTAAATTTCGCATCGTGACTTTAGGTTCAGATGGTGCACGAGTTGAATCAGTCGCTGGCGAAACGATAAAAATTGGTTGCCCAAAAGAGAAGGGCAAAGTTGATCCAACCGGAGTCGGGGATTCATTTAGATCTGGTTTCGTTGCGGGGCTCGCTTGGGGGCTTAGCCACGAACGATGTGCGCAGCTAGGTGCAATGATCGCAACTTATGTAATTGAGACAACTGGCACCCAGGAATATCGTTTTACAAAGGCAGAATTTTTAGCACGTTTTAGCGAAGCTTATGGTGCTACTTCTGCTGCAGAGATTGAACCGCATCTAACAACGCGGTAATTAGCCCATTAATTTCAGATTCAGAAGTTTTTGGATGAATTGCGATTCGAATATTTCCATCAGTAGGAAGCCCCATAGCCGCTAAAACGTGGCTCGGTTGCAGGTTCATTGCCGTACAGGCCGATCCGGAATCAACGGCAAATCCCTTAGTCGCTAGAGCGCGCAAGACTTCTTCACCATTTGTACCTGGAAATATCATGGAAAGTAGATGTGGCATCGACTTACCGAGATCTCCGGCAATTAGGGCGTTAGGAATCGCAGCAGTGATTGCCTTCCGGACTTTTTCATTTTGATGGCGGCTTGAAATTGCATCCTCATCAAAATTCTCTAAAGCAACCGCACTTGCTAGCAATAACGGTAGTGAATATGTGCCATAGGTGCGACGGGCGCTAGAAATATGGGGGAGCGGATTCTTCCATTGTGCAGAATTTGAGATCGCGACAATTGCCAATCCAGCGGGTCCGCCCCATGCACGTGAATCAAAAGCTGCGCTATCCCATCTGGCGGGTAGTGCGATTCGGCAACCAGAGGCAGTGGCATCGACTGCAATTAGAAGATCGCCTGCGAGTTGATCGGGCAGTGCGTTGATGGCGCCACTTTCACCATTGGCCAATTGGAAAGCCAGAATGGAATTCTCTTTAATTACAGCTTTTCCAAAATCTAATCGCCCATCAGATAGCAAGGCAATCTCTTGAGTTGGGCCTTGGTGTGAACGCACGGTGGCGATGACTCCGCTGCGATCTCCGGCGCCAAAATATAAAGTTTTTTCAGGGCTTAGAAATCCTGCCAAAGATAGAAAATAGCTCAGTCCTACTTCGCCGGTAATTTCGATCTGGTCGACGCCCAATCCCAAGCGATGAGATATCGATTCCAGCGCGTTATTTCTTAATATCGCCGCCTTGCTGGCGTTCTGTCCGATCTTCTTGGGATCGGCCCAGCCAGATTCAAAGGCAGCCAGCAGCGCCTCTTGAGCCAGCGGATTTAACGCCGTCTCTGCTTGGAAATTTCCTGTGACTGGAACCACCTCGCCAACGCTACTAGCCAAGGCGCACATGAGGGAAATGCAGCACTATCCTTAGCCACATGTCTGTTAAACCAGCCCGCCCAAATCTGCGTGCGCTTCTTTTAGCGCCACTTGCCTTACTACTTACTGGCTGCGCCAAAGTCTCCGGACTTGGGTTTGAAGAAGGACTCTCTAGCGTCAACGACACTTCACTATCGCTTTGGCAGGGCGCTTGGATCGCCGCTGGCGTAGTCGGAGTATTTACTTTAATTTTAATTTTATGGCCTGCGGTCTTTCATCGCGCAAAGGTAAGCAAAGGTGAATTTCCAAAACAGACCCAGTACAACATTCCAGTCGAAATTGCTTACACACTTATTCCGTTTATCATCGTTGCCGTTCTCTTCTACTTCACTGCGGTGAAGGAGAATAAAATCGTGGAGAAGACCACGACTTATGCGCATGAGATTCAGGTTGAAGGTATTCAGTGGTCATGGCAATTTATTTATCCTGAAGCTGGCGCCAAGGCGGTTGTAACCGGAACTCCAGCCAATCCGCCAACTCTTTATGTGCCACTTGGTGAAAAAGTTCGCTACACAATTACCTCAAACGATGTGGTCCATGGATTCTGGATACCAGCGTTCATGATTCAAATGCAGAACTTGCCCGGTGTTACCAATCATCTTGAATTCACAGCAAATAAGCTCGGAACTTATCCTGGGCGCTGCAATATTCTCTGCGGCCGCAACCACGCGCAGATGATCTTTAAAGTAAAAGTTGTTACTCCAACCGAATACAAGGCATATCTAGAAACGCTGAAGGCGAGTACAGCATGACAACTTATGCAGAACGTCCAACCATAAATGTAACTCCAATGCCACCTTCGACTAAAGGTAAGAACTTTGTAAAGTGGATTACCTCAACCGACCATAAGGTCATCGGTTATATGTATTTAATTACTACCTTTGCTTGGTTCTTAATTGGCGGTCTTTTAGCCTTGATTCTGCGTGCCGAGCTTGCTCGTCCTGGAATGCAATTTTTAAGTAACGAGCAGTACAACCAGATCTTCACCATGCACGGCACAATCATGCTTTTGATGTTTGCAACCCCGCTCTTTGTCGGTTTTGCTAACGTCATCATGCCGCTGCAAATC
>CANIAV010000045.1 GCA_947465365.1 Actinomycetota bacterium
ATCTGGCTCGGCGTAACTTGGATTTACGCAGGCTGGGATAAAGCCAGCGATCCCGGATTTCTAAGATCTGGATCGTCATCATTTATTGGCACGCAACTTTCGGCATATGCCACATCTTCACCAGTTGGTTTTGCAATTAATAAGATGCTGGAACATTCCACACAAATTGGAATCTTCGTGATGCTCAGTGAATTTGCAATCGGTGCGGCTACGCTGCTTTGGATTGCACCAACTTGGGCAGCTTTAGGTGGCTTCGCTATGTCACTTAGTTTATGGCTAGCTAGCAGTTGGCACGTTAAGCCATATTTCTTGGCTAGCGATTCGGCCTACACAATTTTATGGCTTAGCTACTTCCTCTTTCTCTATGGATCACGCCGCAAAAGTAATGTCGCCCTCGACAGACGAGGATTTTTACGAGTTTCCACAGTCGCTGCCATCGCAATTGCTGGAGCTGGAGTTGGCAAGTTATTTCCAAAGGCAACGCCTGCTACTGCTGCAACAGGTTCAAAGTCGACTAGTAAAAAAATTATTAAGGATGCCGCCTTCAAAGTTGGCGCAACACAGACCTTTGTCTCTAAGGCAGGAACTCCTGCGGTACTTTTCCGAACCAAAACTGGCGTCTTTGCATACTCTGCAGTCTGCACTCATCAAGGTTGCACCGTTCAATTTAACTCTGCCTCTAAGAATCTGCAGTGTGGCTGCCACGGCGCAGTCTTTGATCCCTTTAACGGCGCAAAGGTATTAGCCGGTCCTGCCAATGCACCGCTGGCCAAGATTAAAATCGCCACTGAAGGCGCTTGGATCGTAGAAGCTTAAAGAAATTTGCAAGTAAGTCACAGGAAAAACTAAGCAAGTAAAGGGATGATCTGAGAATGAAGATTAATCGCACCCCCGTAAAAGTTACCGCCGCCTTTATATTTGGCGCAGTTATTGCCGGATCAGTTGCAACGGCAGCCAATAATGCTGCAGTCAGCAACGTCGTAGTCTGCGCCGATAATCGTACGCAAGCTCTGACCTTGGCCAAAGCTGGGGTATGCGCGGCTAATAAGACGGTGATCGAAATTGGCAGCAATTCGATTAATGCGAAATCGATCTCAGCGTTAGTTACCCCTTCAGTTGTCTCTATCTCAGTCAAGTCAACCGCTGGAAGCGGAACAGGATCTGGTTCGATCTATAAAACAAATGCGACATCTAGTTACATCATTACCAATAACCACGTTATCGAAAGCGCCGTAAACTCTGGCACCATCACCGTGGAATTCGCTGATGGATCAGAGATTCCGGCCACGATTGTCGGTCGCGATCGCATGTATGACGTAGCGGTCTTAATTGTTAAGAAGGGAAATTTGCCAGCAATTACCTTAGGTGATTCATCTAAAGTAAGCGTTGGCGATGAAGTACTAGCAATTGGTTCACCTTTAGGACTTGCAAATACAGTTACTCAAGGAATTATCTCTGCGCTTAATCGCCCAGTAACAGCAGGTACTACAGATTCAACTTCATATGTAAATGCCATTCAGACTGATGCGGCGATTAACCCCGGAAACTCAGGCGGAGCGCTGGTTGATACCCAAGGCCGCATCATTGGCGTTAACTCAGCAATTGCTACTTTAACTTCAGGCGGCACTAGCGGCAGTATCGGATTGGGATTTTCAATTCCGATAAATGAAGCCAAACGCGTTATCGATGAAATTATCGCAACCGGTAAATCAACTCGACCGGTGATGGGAGTTGTATTTGATGATGTATCTGCGGATACGCAAGCAAAAATTCTCCAGTTAACTCCCGGAGAAGGCGCCGAGAAAGCGGGAATAGTTGTTGGATCTATCATCACTTCAATCGATGGTGTAAAGATCAGTAACCGCGACGCCGCGATCGTGAAGATTCGCTCATATGCACCAGGCAGCGTGATCACCGTCGTCCTGACCTTGCCCGATGGCTCAAGCAAGAGCTACAAAGTCACCCTAGGTACAGCGCCTGCGGTTTAATTAACGTGCTCTTCATAATTAGAAGTGCAATTGTTACAAGAGGAGAGGTAGCCTTTTCCAATGGCGCTATTTAAATTAGATATTTCTCTACCCGACCGCCCCGGTTCTTTAGGTCTATTGGCCTCAGCAATTGGCGCGGCCGGCGGCGATATCCGCGGACTCGTTGTTCTCAAATCTGAAGGCGGACGCGGTTTCGATGAAGTAACAGTTGCGGTGCCAGGCTCTGATCCAACAGATTTACTGGAAGTACTTGGATCAATTGGCGGCGTAGAAGTTATCTCTGTTACAGCTGTTCTGTAATTTTTGCACCGCTACTTGGTAGCGAGGTAAAGAATCTTGGTTCAGTAAATCCGGCGCTACTAAAAGCTTTCGCTATTGCGATTTTAGCTGCGGGAATATCTGCCACTTTAAAGAGCGCAATTGCACTGCCTCCGAAACCTCCACCGATCATTCGGCCACCGAGAGAATTATTGGCTAGCGCGGTATCGACTGCCAGATTTAACTCAGGGCACGATATTTCGAATAAGTCGCGCAGTGAGGCATGTGATTGGGTCAATATCTGACCTACAGCAGAGAAATCGCTCTGCTTTAACAAAACAACGCATTCATGCACACGTTCAATATCTCGCACTACGTGTTCGGCGCGCATATATTCAAGTTCAGTTAATTTGCTACGTGATGTCTCCAGCTGGGCAATCGAGCAATCACGCAGAGCTTTGATCCCTAATTTGTTGGCCGCAGATTCACAGGATGCACGCCGTTCGGCATATCCACCGTCAACTAGAGCGTGATGAGCGCGGGTATCAACAATTAAAAGTTCTAGGCCAGCGCTTGCTAGATCAATTGGAATTTGTTCAGTCGATAAATCGCGACAATCCAATAGGAGCGCATTACCACTTTGCGCCATTAGCGATACTGATTGATCCATAATGCCGCATGGCATACCTACATATTCATTTTCAGCGCGTTGGGCTAGCCGCGCTAGCTCAGGAAGCGAGTAATTGCTTTTAAACAATTCATTTAGCGCAAGCGCAACTGAGCATTCCAGCGCAGCAGATGAAGAAAGCCCGGCGCCAAGTGCAACGCGGCCATCAACAAGAATATCTAAACCATTTGTTATTTGATTTCCAAAGGCCCAGATAACACCGCAGATATAACGCTCCCATTTACCATCTAAGCCCGGCTTTAGATCATCTAAAGTGGTTTCAAATATTTCATTGCGCCGCTGCATAGATGAGATTCGGATATGTCGATCTTGGCGGCGACTAACGGCTGCATATGTCCGATCACTAATTGCAAAGGGCATAACAAAACCATCGCAGTAATCAACGTGCTCGCCAATTAGATTTACGCGACCTGGAGCTTCGCAGATAATCTCTGGTTTAGTGGAAAAGAGCTCAGTGAAGTTGGTCGCAAGTGACATTATTTATAGAACTACATCTCGCAGCTGGCCAGCAGATTGCTCTGGCTTTAGATCCATAATAAAAGCGCCCATCGCTGATTCACTGCCAGCTAAATACTTTAACTTTCCAGGTGCCCTGCGCACGCTTGTGATCTGCCAATGTAGCCGCAGTAAATCACGACCTTCGCGCACGGGTGCTTGATGCCAAGTTGCGATGTAAGCCATAGCAATTCCAAAGACACCATCTAGGCGGCGCATGACTTCTAGCGCAATTTCTGGGAAGGCATCAGATTGTTCGGGGGAGAGGCCAGCTAAATCGGCAACAGGTTTTAAAGGTGCAACGTGAATTTCAAAGGGATAGCG
This sequence comes from Actinomycetota bacterium, assembly GCA_947465365.1. Taxonomy (GTDB): domain Bacteria; phylum Actinomycetota; class Actinomycetes; order Nanopelagicales; family Nanopelagicaceae; genus Planktophila. Next base: position 3,754 of record CANIAV010000045.1, read on the forward strand.
CGCTGCATATGGAACAAAGGCGACCCAGTGTTTATTTTGCGCCACGATGCGATCGCCATCTTTTAACTCACGAGCTACGACATCATCGAATAAGACGCGTCCAGTATTTTCAAAGTGAAGTTGCGCAACAGCCAACATCTTCTGCACACGAGGTGGCAGATAAGAGTAAGCATAGATTTGGCCATGCGGATGAACTAAGGTCACGCCGACTTCTTCACCACGATTTTCAAATGGTGCAATGTGATGGATATACGGCTCTTTCGATAGTTCACGGACGCGATCTGACCATGCTTCCAGTAAAACGCGTACACGTTGGGCAGTTAATTGGGCGAACGAACCACCGTGGTTATCGGTAAAACAGATTACTTCGCACTTGCCGGCGGCTGTTCCGGGATCAGTTTCAGTTCCGACCATATCGGGAATCGCCCAATCACCTTCTGGGCTACGCAAAGATGGAGAGCGATTATCGAAGACAACGATTTCGTAATTTGAATCAGGGATTTCCGTTAAGAGCTCTCCGATGGTTGGACAGAGCGGACATAACTCTTTCGGCGGCAAGAAAACACGACCTTGGCGATGAGCGGCCATAACTACCCATTCATTTACTAATGGATCTAAACGTAGTTCGCCGATGCCGGGTTGTTCTTCTTGCGGACGTTGATCTTTAGCGCTGCGAACTTGGCCTTGTGAGTCGTAGTAACGGATTGTGCGGCCATCGGCCATAGCTAAATCGCTACGGATTACTCCAGCGTTGAGTTTCTGCGACGGGCTCATGGAGGCTAACTCTACGCGTTACTGAACCCAATTAAGAGTTCGTGCAACTGCCTCTTTCCACCGCGCCGCACCGGTTGCGCGTTCTTGCGCACTTTTACCCGGCGCCCAACGTTTTGATTCACGCCAATTTGCTTTAACTTCTTCAATTGATTGCCAATAGCCGACCGCCAGCCCTGCCGCATATGCAGCACCGAGCGCCGTTGTTTCAGTAATCAATGGCCGAATGATTTCGATTCCCATAATATCGGCCTGTAATTGCATGCAAAGTTCGCTCTCGGTTACTCCGCCATCTACGCGCATCTGCGTTATCGCAACTTCGCTATCAGCACACATCGCATCCATAATTTCCATAGTTTGATAACAGATTGCCTCAAGCGTTGCACGCGCTAGGTGCGCCTTGGTTGCAGCGCGCGTTAAGCCAACAATTGCCCCACGCGCATCGCTACGCCAATAAGGTGCAAAGAGCCCAGAAAAAGCTGGAACAAAGTAAACGCCTGCAGTATCGGTAACTGAACTTGCCAGAGCTTCTATTTCCGAGGCGCTGGAAATTATCTGTAATTCATCGCGCAGCCATTGGATCGCAGAGCCTGTGACAGCAACTGATCCTTCCAGCGCGTATTGCGCAGGTTGATTACCAAATTTAAAGCAGACGGTAGTTAACAACCCATGTTTGGATCTAACAATTTCGGTACCCGTATTTAGTAGTGCAAAGTTACCTGTGCCATATGTTGTCTTAGAGCTTCCCTTTTCAAAACAGGCTTGTCCAACCATTGCTGCATGTTGGTCTCCTAAAATTCCAGCGATAGGAATCTCTGCACCAAAAGGACCATCTAATTTAGTCACACCATAGCGCTCCGAGGATGATTTAATTTCGGGAAGGATTTCAAGGGGTATTCCAAAAATTTCAAGAATATCTCTATCCCATTGCAAAGTTTCTAAGTTCATCAACATAGTTCTTGAAGCATTTGTTACATCAGTGATATGTAACCCACCTGTTAGATTCCAGGTCAGCCACGAATCAATTGTGCCAACCCGCAAGTGGCCAGCGGCTTGCGCCTGCTTTACTGAAGCAACGTTATTTAATAACCAATGAATTTTACTTGCTGAAAAGTAAGGAGCGATAGCCAGCCCAGTTCGGCCAATTAACTCTGATTTAACTTCATCACTTAAACCATTTAGAAAATCTGCAGTTCGGGTATCTTGCCAAACAATTGCGTTGTGCAGGGCAACTCCGGTCTGATTATCCCAAGCCACGATCGTCTCACGTTGATTTGTCACGCCGATAGCGCTGATTTCGGATGCGGATATGCCACCTGAGGCGATTGCCGCACCAATAACTTCCTTAGTTCTCAGCCAAATTTCGCCTGCGTCATGTTCTACCCAACCTGGTTTAGGGGTGAATTGTTGGTGCTCTTTTTGGGCTCTAGCCACGACAGTTCCGGATGAATCAAAGATCATGCAACGAGTGCTACTCGTACCTTGATCCAGGCTTGCTATGTATGACATATCCTTAAGCCTACATCCACCTTCTAGAAAACAGTATGGGGCGAAACAAAAGTGTTCACTTCGCAGTTAGATCCTGCACAGCGCGCAACCTCGCTGAAATCGCTGGCCACTGAAGATTTCGATATTTTAATAATTGGTGGGGGAGTAACTGGAGTTGGAGCTGCTCTCGATGCGGCAGCTCGTGGATTAAAAGTTGCCCTCGTAGAAAGCCAAGATTTTGCTTCAGGAACATCTAGTCGTTCAAGTAAGTTAATACATGGTGGACTTCGTTATCTAGAACAGTATGACTTTAAATTGGTTCGTGAAGCTTTGCACGAACGCGAGTTAATGGTGACCACGCTGGCTCCGCACTTGGTAAAACCAGTCGCTTTCCTATATCCACTCCATCAAAAGTATCGGGAGCGCACGTATGTTGGAGCAGGATTAGCGCTCTATGACTTGCTGCGCGGATTTCAGCACGCACTTCCGTGGCATAAACATTTAAGCGAGAAAAAGATCGCCGAAATTGCCCCATCTTTGCGTGGCGATTTAATCAATGGAGCAATTAAGTACTTTGATGCTCAAGTCGATGATGCCCGACATACACTTTCGATAGCTCGAACCGCAGCCAGGCATGGAGCA